>JAFZLB010000004.1 GCA_017551665.1 Lachnospiraceae bacterium | reverse complement strand
TGTTGAAAGTCCGCCTGTGCCGTCATGTCCCCTCTTCCTTTTCATAGCTCAGCCGCAGGAAAGTCACATCATCCTCTTTGCTGCTCGTCAGAACACCGCCGCGCAGACTTCTCCCCGGCGGGCAAAGACGCTCCGGCGAAGGCAGGCTCGCACCCTCCACGGAAACCCGCATGGAAAAGCCCTTTTTGGTCCCGATATACACCATGATGCTGGCGCCGGCGTCATAGACCGCACGCAGGGCAAGCTCAAAGATCTCAAAGGCCAGCATCAGATGTCTGGTATCGGCTTCGATCTCCTCTTCGCCCCGGACCTCACCGAAGGCGCCCGTCAGCTGATAGACATCCAGCGCTTCCCGGATGGAAAGATACAATTCTCCCGTCCCGGTCTGATGCTGCATCTTATTCAAAAGCATCCAGTTGGAAATCCGTTTGATAAAGACGCCGTAAACGGCAAGACGTGTCAGCAGTGCGTCGTATGACACGGGATCCGAAGGGGATTCCCGCAGCAGCTCCTCCATCTCCGCAAGCCTTACCTTCAGCTTTTGCCGGATCCTGTCATAGAGCATGTTCTGCGTTTCATAGTGCAGCTTTTGCTCACGAAGCTCTTTTGTGGAGCGCTGGATTTCATCCTCTTCCAGAACACAGTCGCAGGTCGCGCGCAGCGCGGCTTCCATATCGTCAAGCACCTGCAGATCCGCGTGCGCCTGCGCAAGAATCTCCTCTTGTAACTCATCGGGGAGTGCCGTGATGTTCATGCGCCCCCCCTTATTCGGGAATGACCAGCCCGAGCTCCCTCGCGCGTACGGCAAGCTCCGTGCGCGTCCGGAATCCGGTTTTCAGCATCAGGCTTCTGACATAGTCCTTGACGGTCGCCACGGACAAATAGAGCTTGTCCGCGATCTCCTGATTGGTGTCCCCGCGCACAATCTCCCGCAGCACCTCCAACTCCCGCTCCGTCAGGTCATAGCTTGTCGCCAGTCCCAGCTGAATCCGCGGCGTTCTGTCGGGGTATATGGAAGCGCCCTCCATCGTGCGGTTCATGACATCGATCAGCTGATGCTCCCCGGCTTCCTTATACCAGAAGCTTTCGACACCGGCCTCCTTTGCGCGCCGGATATAGCTGACCTCCGGCATGCTTGTGACGATGACGATCTTGATCTGCGGATAATCTTTTTTGATGGTGGCCGCGGCCTCGAGACCGCTCGCGCCAAGCTCCGTATACACGTCCATCAAAATAAGATCGATATCGCCCTTCACACAGTACATCGGTGCCAGTTCCGCGTTTTTTACGGTACCGGCATGGACATAGTTCTCATGGTTTTCGATAAAGGATTCAAATAGCTGTGCCGTCAGTTCCTGATCTTCCACGATCAGCACTCTCGCCGGTTTGCGTTTCCTTGCCATATCAGTCACACTTTCCGGCTGCTGTCAGGGAAGGCTGCCTCAGCACCCCCCCCCATCGAACATTCGTTTTATTCATCAGAACCCCCTTCCGCAACGGGTTTTCTCCTTTTCTATTTTATCACATCAACCGGCTTCCTCAACAACCTCGCCGTCGTCGCCGTAGTCCTGCTCGAAATACAGCGCCATTTCATTTTCCGTGCCCTCGTCGAGCGTCATGCGCAGAAGTCCGTCCTGTTGCGCCATCAGGCGGATGGACATCGGATCAACCTGTCCGTAATCGGTGCGCAGCATGCCGTCCGCGTATTCGAAGTCCACGATCACGTCGCCGAACATCGCGCCGCCCAGGATGACCTGCTCGCCCTCGATATAGACATCCGTGCCCTCGTCAAACACATAAGCGTCCACCATAATTCCGTCCGCTTCCACAAAGGCGCAGGCCCAGTAGCCCTCAAGATCTTTCAGCTCAGCGTCCTTGACAATCTCCGCCGCTTCATAGACAAACGGTTCCTCTCTTGTAAAGGTAAGCTCCATCGCCGGCCAGCGCAGCGCCAGTACTTCTTTTTCGGCTTCCGCGGCCACCAGCTGCTCCCAGGAAATATCCTTGTCAGCGCCTTCTTCCGACAGCTCTCTCATCACCCGGATGGGCGTATCCTCTTCCTTGTCCAGCGTGATCGCGTCACCGCAGATCGTCCAGCTGCCGGTATCCAGCTCCGCGTCGCCCCTGGTCCTGGCGTTCCCCGCGATACCGAAGGTATAGCTTCCGTCGGGGGACAGCTCCAGGCACACCGGGATGCCGCCCAGCTTGTCATACCAGGCACCGGCCACGGCTTCCGTGGCGCCGTAATCATTGGCTTCCTTTAATGTTTCCTGCACCGCTTCTTCCGTGCTTTCCGTTGTTGCCGGCAGCTCCGCCGGTTCCGTCTGCGCGCCGCAGCTCGTGATGAAAATGCAGGATGCCGCGAACAATGCAGATAAGAATGTCTTTTTCATCACCGGTTCTCCTTTCTTAACCCTTTGTTTACCAGGTGCAGGTCACTTCCGCTTTGGCTATATAGCCTGCCGCGTCACGGACCCGGATGATATAGGTGTAGGCTTCCTTCGGGCCGTCTTCTTCGCGCTGCGCGTAGCGCGGGATTCCCGCCAGTGTAAAGCTGCAGCCGCCTTCCTGCAGTTCCGTGTAATCCGTCAGATACTGCAATGCGTTATACTGTATCGCCTGGTCATCCGCCGGATCCTTACATACCCTGAAGACCTCAATCTCATACGGAGCGACACCGCCGGAGACGACAACATCGATGTTGTTACTGCTTCCGCGCTGTTCCGCCGATTTCATTTGCAGGCGTTCAATGAAAGAGCAGAGCTCGCTTAATACCAGATAACTCGTGGTCAAATCAACGACCGTGCAGCCGTAATACGCGTACGGTTCGTCTGTATCCTTGAGGACATAGGTCTTGCCGGTGCCAATCCAAGGGGTGGTAACGCCGCCCACAGACTTTTCCCAGTAGATGAGCAGATTGGAGTCATCCCCATTCGAGCCGACCGCTTCACATGTGACAGCGTTCTTAAGCTCGTTCTGCTGGCCGACCGGAACCTGGGTGGTTCTCGGCTGAATCGTGATATAAGGGGAACGCTTATGGTGGCGGAATTCCATCTCCGCAACCGTCGCGGATGCTCCCGTCGCGTCCGTCACTGTGCAGGAATACAGGCCCGGGATGTGCATTTCGAGCAGCCCCACGGTCTCTTCCTGCTCCGCGGAGGTGTAGCGGAACGCGGTGCGTTCATCCCTGGCGTACCATGTGCGATGATCCGTCGCATAGACCTTTTCCCAGTGGAAGGTATAAGGCGCTTCCCCGCCTGTGACCTCGACACGGAAGCCCTCTTTTGTGCTGCCGTCGGGGAATTCGAATTCGCCCTGCAAGGCCGAAAACTCCTTGATTCTGAATCCGCTCTCATCACCGGTTGCGGACGAAGTACCCGTCGCGCTATCGCCGGTCGAAGGAGAAACATCTTTCGTCGTTCCCGTATCGGAGACACCGGCCTGTTCTTTAAATTCATCGAGGATAACCGTATCCAGCGGCAAAACCTTCACGATCTCGGAGCTGACGCGCTGTCCCGCGGCATCCCGGATGACACAGTAGTATTCCCTGTCACCCTTGGAAGCGCGATAGACCGGACTGTTCGTCCCGACCACAAGGCTGTCCGTCGGCTTGTCGGACGGATTGGCCTTCGCATTGCCGGCAAATTTCGCGATACTCTCCCTTCTTGCGGCAATCGTCTTGCGCAGGCGGTAAATGCTCTTCCAGGGAGAGTCCTCCGTCATACCGCCCACCATATACCAGGTATAGACGTAGGGTTCGACACCGCCCTTCACCTGCACGGAGAGTTCATAGGTTCCTCCCAGCTCCAGTCTGCCGCTGACGGGCTGCTGCGTGATCGTCAGCGGGGTGACGATGCCGGGCAGCGGCTTTTTCCCGTTCAAACGCCTGCTGCGGAAGCGTGTCATCACCTCCGTGGCGGAGACGCCAACCTTCTCCGTCTTTGTATGCGCAGTGTCCCTGCGGCAGGTATAGACGATTTCTTTGCCCGCCAGAAGACCCGCGCCGGTTCTTGGCATCTCACGTTCGATTCCCGCGTCCCAGTCGTGATCCAGCGGTGCGATCTCCGTCTGTGCCTGCAATACTTCACCGCAGACGCTGCAGTTGATGCCGTCGCTCAGACCCTTTTCCGTACAGGTCGCCGCCTTTCCCGGAACGGTCTGATGCGTGTGCCCCTTGGCCGGAATGTCCTCCGTGCGCGTTTCTCCGCAGGTGGTGCAGTGAAAGCTTTTGACGCCGTTTTCACTGCAGCTTGCTTCCTTTGTCACCTTGCCGTCATCCCATTGATGATCTGTTTTGGGAATCGTCTCGGTCCGCGTTTCGTTGCAGCCGGAGCACTGGAAGGTTTTGACGCCGTCCTCTTTGCAGCTTGCTTCCTTTGTCACCTTGCCGCCGTCCCATTTATGATCTGTTTTGGGGAGCGCCTCGGTCTTCGTTTCGTCGCAACGTGTACACTGGAAGGTTTTGACACCGTCCGCCTTGCAGGACGCTTCCTTTGTCACCTTACCGCCGTCCCAGGCGTGACCGAGCGCGGGGAGAACCTCTTGCTTATCATCCTGGCACTCCCTGCATCTTCTGTAAAGACGCCCCTCTGTTGTACAAGAGGCTTCTATTCTTTCATACTCTTCGTATTGATGTCCGGTGGCGGGGCTTAGTATAAATACCTTCTCCTGATTATGCGCACCGCAACACCAGCGTACTTTTTCCGGCTCCGTGCAGGAGGCTTCCTGCTGTCCGTTGGTGGGAATAAAATACTGGTGTCCTCCCCCTCCTGTACAGAATTCTTCCGGTGGTCCGGATGTCGCCGCGTGCACGTCCATTGCCATCGTCCCCGACAACATCCCCGTCCCCGCGGTGAGTGCTGCGATCAGGAGCATTGCCAGCCATCGGAATCCTGCTTTTCTAACTTTTTTCATGGTTTTGATATCTCCTTTTACAAAAAATGATATCCCGCCTAATGCTATATTGACAGGATATCATTTCCGCTTATGTTTTTCTATCCTACTAAAGTAGGGTTTTAGGTTTCGGCATACAGAATCATGGTATACATCGCATCGTCGTAAAAGTAATGAAAGCCCCAGCCGCCGCCGCCTTCATACCAGATGTAATTGCCTTCATCCGACATAAACAGCCAATCCTTTGCGGCTTCAAAGCTCTCCTCGTTTTCAAAACGAAGCTGTACGCAAAAGCGTTCCGGCGTCTCGGACATCTGCTGCAGAATCTCCGCTTTGATTGCGTCCTTGTCCAGCACAGAGAAGCTTGCGCCCTCTCTCACATACCAGGTATTCGTCCCGACACCCTCCGGAACCCATGTCTTCTCATAGAACCGGCTGCGGCGGGCCGCGTCCTTCGTCGTAAACAAAAACCAGGTCCGGTTGACCACACCGTAATCATAATAGATGCCGGTGTTCTGGTCCCGCCGGCTCAAATCTCCCCAGCAGGCATCCATCTCATACCAGATTCCGTCAATCTTGACGATATTCCAGCCGTGATAGCCGTGCAGCTCCGCATCGGTATAGCCGCTGATCATCCAGCATTCGATGCCGGCCAGCTCGCATAACTGCATCATCGTCGTCGCATAGCCGCCGCAGATGGGTTTTCGTTCGAGAATCGTCTGCGCAAGCGTATCGGCGTTTTTCATCTCGTCATCCGTGCTTTCGAGCGAAAGGGTGTAGGTGGTGTTGAGCACCAGCCAGTCATAGAGCCATTTCACCTTTCCGTATTCATCCAGTCCCTGCGGCATTTGTGACACCAAGTCCACACAGGCTGCATACGCGGCATCCTCCTCCGCCAGCGCTTCCTCCGGGGATTTGCCGTCATGACGCACCGCCCAGTAATACTGCCTGTAATTCTCGTCCATTTCGGAATAGTGAATGATATATTCATAACAGTAACGCGGATAATCATGCTTGATCGCATAGAGCGCACTCGCCGCGATGCCGTAATACTCCGTCGTCAGCAGCAGCGGCTCCTCTGTTTTCACTTCCATTGCCTGATACAGCTCGACATAGGCCAGCCGTTCCGCTTCGCTCAGATACTGAAAGTGCAGCCTGTCCTCGTGCTTTGCGTAAAGCGCTTCCATCTGATCCATCGTCAGGCCGTGACGCTCCCGCAGCTCCGCCTGGATTTCGTGATCCGGCAGCGCAAATCCATAGCGCTCATCTTCTTCACTCGGAAAGGGCAGCGCCAAAGACCAGTACCGCACGCCGTCCACGTCGTCATAGACAAAGACTTCCTGGCCGAGTCTGCCCATATTCAGCTCGGGATGATCGGTCATCACGAGCGACGCGACTTCCACGAGAGAGGGATAGTCAAAGCTGGACAGCCAGATCTTTGCCCTCGTCTGGGAGACCATAATCTGATAGATCTCCAGATATAAGAGCTTGTCCGCGGCGTTCAAGGAATCATACCAGGGAAAGCCCTGCTGCGCCGCGTCCAGGGCCTCCATGTTTTCCTGTGTCAGGCCGATCTCATAGCGCGCAATCTGCATGTCATCGCCGTAAAACGAATCGACGGGCAGTTCCATGGGCGCATGGATCTGTCGATTGCCTGCCGGCGGCTTCGTGGCTTCCTCCTGCGCTTCCCGCACCAGAGAAACAATCCCTTCCTCCGGTGCGTCCGCGTAGGAATCACCCTTCTTCGCACAGCCGGACAGCAGTGTCAGCACCAGCAACAGCGTGACGCCTGTACGCAGCGCGGCAGAAGACCTTCCTTTTATTCCAAGAGCATCTTCCATTGAAATACCTGCATCGTGTATTTACCCGTCATTGCGTTGGCCTCTGCCTCCGTGATCGGCTCGTAATCCATCTCATAATATCCTTCATACATGTCACCGGTCGGAATCGCGCGGTACCAGGGACCGCCTTCGATCTCCTCCAGATCGTCATATTTATAGCCCTCGATGAACACACGCATATCGTTTGTTTCGTTCAAACGATAGATGAAGTCGGTATAACCGGCGGCGGAATAGCTGCCGCCCCAGCTGAAGCTGCCGTCCGTATTCACACTGAGGTAGGTACGATAGCCGGCGCTGGCAATCAGATGCACCTTGCCGTCCGTTTTGCCGGTCGCAAACAGCTGGTGAAAGGTCACATTGGTGCCGTCATAGGTACCGACCATCATTTCCTCCGTTCCGTCGCCGTCGATGTCAGAGATCGTGTAATAGAAGTAGGACAGCGGAAACTCCGGCCAGTAGCCGATGTAGTAGGTATAGAGATCTCCCGCAAGCGTTCCTTCCAGGGACTCGTCGTATTCATCTTTTTTGATATTCGGCAGCACCTCACGATAGTAGTTCAGCACTTCCTCATAGCTCGTAAAGCCGGTATCTCCGGTATCCGTGGCATTTCCCGTCCACTTATCCCAGTGCATGAAGCCTGCATAGGTAAAGAATTCCATGCCGATGATTTTTGCATCGGCACCGGTGGTGATATGCGCCATGACGCAGGGCATGCGACCCATGCCGGTGCTGTAAGGCATTTTTCCGTGTCTGTCGCCCATGACATCGTAATCCACGTCATAACCGCTGATGATCTGCGGTGCGCCCTCATAGCTGAAATAGTAATAATGATCGCCCGGGAAAAAGACATCCGATCGTTCTTCCATCTTCATATAGCTGAGCCAAATGCCGTCTCCGTCATTCCAGATCATCGCGTAAAAATCGGCGTTGGCCTTCGGTTCGGGTTCCGGCGTGCGTTCGTTGTACGCTGCTTCCGTAAAGCGCATAAAGACCCAGCCGGAATCAAAGACGGGATACAAACCGGCGTTTTCGTTGCTCCAAAAGGTTTCGGAGGTCTGGTTTTCCTCTTTGAAGAGCCGGTCCGCAATCACGCTGTAGCCGTCATTGCCGGTAATATACAGGTTCAGACAATCCACGCCGAAGGAGCTGTCTGCGATGTAGAAGCTGAAGTCCTCCGTCGGCGAGGCTTCATCGGAAATTGGGTAATCCGCCGGCATTTCGTCCGGAATCGCCTCAAAGGACAGTGTCAGCAGATCAGGATAGGGACGCTCATTCGTTTCATAGGACACAGCGTAGCTGCCCTTCACTTCGGCATAGCTACCGCCCCATTCGTCCATCGGCATACGGAAGGTAACACTGCGGTCTTCCCCGAAGAGAATTTCCGCCGAGGCCGGTCCCTCGCCCCAGCCGCCGGCAACCATTGACCAACTGCCGCCCGCAAGGAAATCCGCCACCTCTTCGGGCGTGGCAGTTGCGCTTAAACGCGCCGTCTCTTCCGGCACCGGGGTCTCTTCCGTATTGCCTGTATTGGAGGTATCGATCGGTTCCGTCGTCGGCGCGTCCGTCAGTCCCTCGGTGCTCGCGGACGTCACCACGTTGGTCTGACCGCCGTTCCCCGCGTTTCCGCCGATCACACCGGTCAGAAAGAGAATGAGAACCACCAGTCCCGCGAGCAGCACCGTGCCGCCGATGGACAGACCGATGATCAGACCCTTTTTGCTCTTCTTCTGCGACTGCTGTACTGCCTGCTGCTGATACGGATGCTGCTGCATCGTTGGTTGCTGCATCGGCGGCTGCTGATACTGCATCCCGCCCTGTGGCTGTTGATACTGCATCCCGCCCTGCGGCTGCATTTGCGGCGTCGCCTGTCCGCCTGTGTTCTGCGCCGCACCACAGTGATTGCAAAAACCCGCGCCGTCCTGTAACTGCGCACCGCAATTCAAACAAAAAGCCATGATCCTTTCCTCCCCGTTCATTTATAACAAAATATCCTGTCAACTTCACTGCTGACAGGATATCATGAATTCTTTCCGATTCCTACCCCACAAAAGTAGGGTTTTCCTCTTACAGATACACGCGGGCATCCTTTGGATGACGCACCTCAAATCCGAAGGTCACGGTCTTTGTTTCCTCCGGCTGCAGCGTCATTGTCCAGCGCAGCTCTCCGCTGTCCTCGTTTCGCTCCGCACCGCCCGTATCCAGCGTTTCCACCGTAATGCTCTTGTCCTGCGTGCGGGGCAGCTGATCGAGCACGACGATCTCCGCCTCTCTTGATTTGTGATTCACCACCGCGATTTCGTAAGCGAACTCCGTCTTCTTCTCCCCGGAGAGCATGGTCTTCGACACGTAACGCTTCGTCTGTTTCCGGATGACCTTGATCTGACGGTCTTTCCCCAGGGGCAGCTCCGTCTCTTCATCCGTCCGCGTGCTTTCCAGTGTGACCTTGCCGGTGTAAGCGTCATTGAGATACACATCCGCCTCACCGTCCACACGGCCCAGCGCCTCCGAATTCTCCACGAGTGCGACAAGATACACGCCGTCGGAGAGCTTCGGCACCGTATAGTAGCAGAGCTTTGCCGTCAGCTCCTCCGCCTCAAGATCAATGAGCTTGCCCTGTCCATTCGCGCTGTTCTCCTTCAGACTCTCCAGATTCCATCGTCCTTCCAGCAGATACTCCGTCATGGTCTGCTGTTCGTTGCGTACCGCAGCCGGCATGGAAAAGGACTCCAGCGGCACTGCTTCATCCATCATCAACAGTTCCGCTTCTTCGCAGGCACCCGGTGCGGCTCCGGCCATGGCAACGCTTTCCATGGCCATCTTCCTGCGCATTCTCGGCGCGGAATCGCGTAAGACCTCCGGGGCTTCGATCCGCAGATTCCAGGGATGCAGCTGCGGCCTTGTGCCGGAAGCGTCCGGTGTGTCCGCGATCAGCTTCAGCTTCACATCCTCCCAATCCTCACCCGTCATCTGAAAGGCACGGGCTCTCGTTTTCAGGACCGGCGACTTTCCGTCCGTGACGCGGATTTCGTACTGCGGACGCCAGGCGGCGTTTCTGTCAATGAATTCCAGCTCAAAGTCATAGCTGCCGTCCTTCTCCGCGTCCAGCTCCACGGAAAGATACGCGCCGAAACGGGAGGGTGCCTTCTGCTCTTTTTCGAGTTCCTCATGCTCCGTCAGCAGCGCTTCGAATTCCTCGTCCAGCGCCGCAATCCTTGCCGGCAGCTGCTCCATATAGTCCACCGCTTCCTGCGGCGTGACCTCCGTCTTGTTGCTGACGTTGCCGTTCGTCATCCACAGCTGAAAGAGACTGCGGTTCTGTTCGATCTTGCGTTCCACGCGCTGCAGCTTGCGGCTGAGCTCCTCTTCGGCTCTGCGTTCTTCCGATTCCTCCCCGCGACGCTTGTTGACAATGCCGATCGAGCCCTGCGAAACACCGGGCGCAAAGCGCAGTGTGATGGAATCCGTCTGTGCGCTCTTTGTCAGCCCCTCAATGTAAAAGGCGTTTCTGCCGGCCTTCAGCTCCGCTTTCCCTCTGCGGATCTGGCTGCATCCCTGAAAGTAGATGGCCGCTTCTTTGCATGTGGTATGAATGACCTGTTCCATCCGTGTATCCTCTCTTTCTTTCAAGCAGGCAGCTTAGTCCTCCCAATCCTGCCCGTCCTGCCATTCCTGTCCGTATTGTCCGTCCTGTTCGTCCTGTTCGTCGTTCCCGCGGCCGAGCTTTTTCCGGAAGAAATTGCCGACACGGTTCACTGCGCGGCCCTCCGCCCTGTACAGCGGATCCATTACGCTCTCGCCCCTTCTCAGAAGGCCGGTCTCCATCAAATGTCCGCTTTTGGTACGCCTGTACCGCAGCGCGTCATCGATTTTGTTCCTGCCCGTCCAGTCATCGACAAGACCCTTGTCTTTCATGAACTGTTTTGTGGCACCCCGCGTGATGTCCTTCGTCAGCATCTCCGCATCCTGAATGGCCTGCTCCTTCGCGGTATGGACAACTGCCTTTTTTGTCGCGCTCATCAACTCTTCCTTTGCCTTCTTTCCCTCTTCGGTCTGGAAGAATTCCTTCTGCGACTGCCGGATTTCCTTCATGGACATCGTTTTCTGCGGCAGCTGCATCGCGAGTTCGCTGACGCGGGTATAGAACCCGGCGTTCGTATAAGCGGTTTCAAATTCCTGTGCCGTCGCGCACTGCTCCGCGAGTGCGAAAACATCCTGTTCAAAACTTGCATAGGCCGCCGACCCGCTCACGTCAAAATACTGATGGAAATAATCCGTTTTTGTCTGTACATAAGCTCTCACTTCTTCTGTCATATCCTCTTCCTCCTCCTGCCCTTATCCGGGAAAGATTTCCTTCATCCGCCGTATTTCCCCCTATGCTCCTCCTGCGTGGAATCGTCCGCAGTCTGTTGTTTTGCGAGGCTGACGCCCGCAGCGGAGCGCTGGTCGTAGAAAAGCCCGGATGCGCTGGTGCCGCTTGTGACATACCAGCGGTCGCTGCCTTCAAATTTGCTGACCGTGATGTTGACCTGGCATCCCGCCGCGTGGCTCTTCACCCAGTATACTATATTCAGGCGTCCGAGGGCATCCAGGGACTGCCGGTTGATCGTATCGGTATTCGGGCCGTTGAAATACAACTCGAGCCGGAAAGGACGTACGGGCTTATAGCCGTTTTGTGCGTCCGCCCCCTCAAAATAGGCGCGGGGCAGCCAGAAATACTCCGGGTCCTTCAGGCGTTCGTTGAAATAGTTGTCCCAGCCGCCGTTGACTCCGCCTTCCTTGAAGCCTCTCCCGAAGGGTTCGAGATACGCGAAAAGATACTTCAGCATCGCCAGACCGTCTTCGCGGCTGTCCGTCATACGCGTGACGCTCCAGACGTAATAAGCCGCCACGGCACGCGGATCCGTAACATTCGCTGCCTGCTGCAATTCACTCAGATTCCATGGCGCTGGATCCGCAAGGGGATACACCTGGTCTTTTTTCCATTCTGTTGCGAGCATGTTTGACATATCCGTTCCTCCTTTTTCATCTGCCTGCTCCGTTGTTATTCTTCCGTTCCCGTTCGTGCATTGGTATTGCTTTTATGGCCGCTGTTTTTTCCCTGCCGGGCTACTCAGATAATTCCACATGGTACAATTCTATATTCATGCTTTCCGCGGAAAAGGCCAGCAGGAACAGCGCATTCTCTTTGAAGGCATAGGAAAACGCACGCCCGAACTGATACGGTATCTGGTTGATGTAATCGTAAGCCACCAGCGTATGATGATCCGCGATCCTTCCGCTCGCCTCCGTTTTTATGACCCACATCAGAAGATTGTCCCTGATTTCCAGCCGGTCAAGGTACGCGTGGCATGGGGGTGCAAATGTGAACAGGGATGTCGCGATCTTGTCTCCGGCCCGGAATATGCCGATATTTTCACTTCCGTTCGCGGCATCCTGATAATAAAGCGCGTATTGCTCCCCGCTTTCATCGCAGCAAAAATCATAGACCATACGCACATTTTCCGGTAAGGTGATGTCCGTCCGTGCGCCCTTGTCCAAATCAATCCTTCGCATGACATAAGCGCCGCCTTTTTCTTTCACGGAATAAAACAGATAGTGGCCCGACTGATACACCGAGTAAGCTTTTTCCGCAAAGCCGCCCTGATCCAGAACGCTGCGTTCCCCGGTATTCAAATGATGCTCATAATAGCTTACGACATCCGTGCCTTCATCCCGCTCCATGTAAAAAGCTCTGTCGCCGTACAGACGCACTTTCTGGGAAAGAATATCCTTTCCTTGCAGCGTGGCGAATGTTTCCGTCTCATTTTTTTCGGCATTGTAAGCCCAAAAACTGCATTCTCCCCCAACAAGGTTCCATTCGTCCCAGACCGCGTATCCGCCATCCGACATTAAAACGCGAACCTGGCTCCCCTCAGAGACTGTCCGCAGGGACTGCCATTCAAAGGAAGTGCCAAAGCGGACCACCTGTGCCTTCTGCTGGCTATACTCCGTCAAAAGCCCGTACCAGTCAGCACCGCCTGTCGGAATCAACATAAACGGCTTTTCGTACGAATCCGAAAAACCTCCCAGCAATCCAATCCCGCCGATCTTCAGCATACGCATTTTCCGGTTCTCCTTTCTTCCCGAAAATACCTGCCTCTGTTCCAAGGACAGAATACCATGTTTCCGTTCCGGTTCCTATCCTACAAAAGGGGGGTTTTTGCAAAAAAAATACCGTCCGCGAAACGGACGGTATCCCCTGACAACTGAATACAGAAGATCAACAACCGAGTTGATGTTCAAGCCTTCGACCTATTAGTACGCATCAGCTGAACATGTTACCATGCTTACACCTTGCGCCTATCTACCTTGTCGTCTTCAAGGGGTCTTATCACCTTAAAGGTGGGGATATCCCATCTTGAGGGGGGCTTCACGCTTAGATGCCTTCAGCGTTTATCCCGTCCGGACTTGGCTACCCTGCCTCTTGCACCTGGCGGTGCAGCAGATACACC
>JAFZLB010000025.1 GCA_017551665.1 Lachnospiraceae bacterium | reverse complement strand
TAATCCAGCCGTATGTTTAAATGTACGAGTGGTTTCCACTTTTTTACAGATCGTATGTTCTATTTTGGCGCTGTTTGTAAGAGTAAATTCCACTCCGTATGGACCTGGTTTCAGAGTGGAATTTACTTTTTCACTTCACCCAAAATACAGGATGACAACAATTCCGAGAACGATGCGGTAATAACCGAAGATTTTGAAATCATGGGTGCGGATGAAACGCATCAGCGCACCGATGACCAGCAGGGAAACCAAAAAGGCCGATACCGTTCCGGCAAGTAAAATCAAGGCTTCCGCACCCGTGAAAGAAAAACCGAACTTCAAAATTTTTAACAGCGACGCGCCGAACATCACGGGGATGGCGAGGATAAAGGTGAATTCCGCGGCGACGGTGCGTGCGATGCCGATGAGCAACGCGCCGACAATCGTCGCGCCGGAACGCGAGGTGCCGGGAAAGACCGCAGCGATCAACTGGAACGCGCCGATGATGAGTGCGTCGCGCACCGTCAGCTGCGAGAGTTTTTTCACGCGCGGTTTTTTTCCGGTGTTCCAGTGTTCAATGACAAGAAAGGCAATGCCGAAGACAATGAGCGCGGCGGCGACAACATACCAGTGATAAAAAAGTTCGTCCAGCGTATCGTCAAAGAGCACACCGACAATCGCCGCAGGCACGCAGGCGATCAGCGCCAGTCCCCACATGCGCAGCGTTTTTGTTTTCAACACTCCTTCTTTTTGTCTCGCGGGACCCGAAAGATTGAAGGGAAAAATTTTATTCCAAAACAAAATGACGACGGCGATGATCGCGCCAAGCTGAATCACGACGAGAAACATTTCCCAGAAGGCCGGGGAAACATCCATCGAAACAAATTCGTTTAACAGAATCATGTGTCCGGTGGAAGAAACGGGAAGCCATTCCGTGATTCCTTCCACAATACCGAACAAGAGCGCAATCAGAACAGCGGTCATACTCTCACCTGTACGTTTCCGTGATAAACTGTTTGAAGCGCGGCATCGCGCGTTTCACTTTTTCCGTATCCACACAATAAGCCATGCGGAAAAATCCCTTCACGCCAAAGCCGTCCGAGGGCACAAGAATCAGATCATACGCTGTCGCTTTTTTGCAAAAGGCAACCGCGTCTTCCTCCGCCGCCTTCGGGAAAATGTAAAAGGTGCCGCCGGGCTTGACGCAGGGCATGTCCAGTTCCCGCAGGGTTTCGTAAATGAGATTCATGTTCGTTTCGTACACGGAAAGATCGGAGACGTCATCGATCACCTCCGCCACCGCCTGCATGATGACGGACGGCGGACAGTTGTGTCCGAGGCCTCTGGAAATCTGTCCGCACATCGGAACGATGACATCCGCTCCCTCGCAGTCCGGATGCACCGCCACATACCCAAGGCGTTCCCCCGGAATCGACATGGACTTCGCGAAGGAATAGCAGGACAGCGTATGCGGATAAAAAGAGGAAACATAAGGCGATTCCACACCTTCGAAAATGATATCGCGGTAGGGCTCATCCGTGATGAGATAAATCACATGCCCGAATCGTTCAGACTGTTTGTGCAGCATGTCCGCAAGCTGCGTGAGCGTTTCCGAAGTATA
The DNA here is from genome assembly GCA_017551665.1 of Lachnospiraceae bacterium. GTDB lineage: Bacteria > Bacillota > Clostridia > Lachnospirales > Lachnospiraceae > Butyrivibrio. The sequence goes on along the minus strand of JAFZLB010000025.1, from coordinate 19,568 downwards.
CACCACGCCGGAAGGATTGTTCGGTGTGTTGATCAGCACCGCCGCCGTTTTTTCCGAAAACGTTTTTTCCAGTTCTTCGAAGTTGATCTGAAAGGCTTCCGTATCCGCGGGCACAACTTTTTTCACACAGCCCGCGCCTTCGACATACGGCGTATACTCCGAAAAATACGGCGCGATGACGATGACCTCATCGCCGGGTTTGCTGATCGCGCGGACACTGTGCGCCACCGCGCCGGCCGCGCCCGTCGTCGGGAAGATGTGCTGCGCCGTGTAGTGCATCCCGTAGCGTTTGTTCAGCGATTCCGCCGCCGCTTCCTTGAAGCGCGGATTGCCGAGTGTCGGCGTATAACCGTGCAGCGTCATCGTGTTCTTCGTCCGCAGAAGCTCCGTCATCTTCTCCGTAAAGGACGCCGGCGCTTCGAGGGACGGATTTCCCAGGGAAAAGTCAAAGACGTTTTCGTAGCCGATCTCTTTCCCGCGCGCCGTCGCAAATTCGGACAGCTCACGGATGACGTTTTTGTGTTGCAGCATTTCCCTGTAGGTTTCGTTCAGCATGTCTCATCCTCCTGTGACGCTTTTTCAAAAATCCAGATAATACCGGAAGGCCACCCGGTAAACATAATACAACAGCATCAGAACGGAAAACAACATTCCCGTGTACGGCAGAAGCGAAAGCTTTTTTTTCTCTCCCGCCTTTTCCGTGATCAGCTCCCAGCCGCGGGACAAAAACACGAAAAACGGAATCACCGCCGGCATGATGTATCTGGCCTGCACCTGAAAATCCGTGTACAGCACATAGCGCAGCCACAGCACAAAGGTGATGACGCAGGCCGCGAACACAAAAACGCGCAGCAGTATCTGTTTTGCCTGCAGGCGCTTCGCCTTCGCCGCAAGCGCCGCGCATCCCAAAACAAATCCGGCGCCGAGGAACAGCGCGTACAGCTGATAATATCCGTCCTGCGCCGGGATTTTCATGGAACCGTACATGGCGATGAAAGAGCGTCCCAGCGCGGTAAACACGCCGCGGGCAACGAGGATCTCCATCGCACTTCCGAAGGATCCCGCGATGTTTCCGATCTGTACGGCACCGATTCTTTCATGATACGCTTTCGTCGCCTCCAACGCAAATATATCGCCGCCCCAAAGAAGGTACATCCGGACAAACCACCATCCCGCCCCGATGAGCACGGCAAAGATCACCGGCAGCCCGTAGCGCAGAAACTTCTTTTGATCAAACGAAAATTTCCCTTCCCTTCTTTCAAAAAAGCGCAGCAGAAAGAGAATCCCGGTGCAAAGCACAAATCCGTAGGCGTTGAAACAGGTCAGCATGCAGATGATCCAGGATGCGGCAAGCAAAACGCAGACGCGGACGGTAAAGGTTTCCTGATACAGTACCGTAATGCCGTAGAGCATCATCGCAACGGACAGCAGGTTCAGGGATTCGTTGTTGACATAAGTATGCAGAAACAGATGCTGCGGCAAAAACATGGTCATGCAGCTAAACAGCCATCGGATTTCCGTCCGCGCAAACAGACGCTTCGACAACAGATATACCACATAGGCCGTGCACAGACCGAAGGCGACATTGACCAGGCGCGCCGCGAAGAACAGCGCAAAGCCTTCCGCGTTGAACGAAAGCAAAAGGCGCATCACGAGTGCCATCGGGTACAGACCGAGGGAAGGACGCATGGCGTAGAGTCCGTCATAAAGACCGGACATCTCCGGCTCCGTCCCGACGGGCAGATGCCCGTAACGCGCGATGAACAAAGGAATGCGGATCCTGGCGTGCTCATCCGGCGGATTTTCAAAATCCGGCGCGAGGTTTTGCCAGGGCTGCACATAGGCAAGCGAAAGTGCCACCGCCGCAAACAGCAGCAGATACAGAATGAGAAAGAGCCGTTCTCTTTTTTCTTCTCTTGTCAAAGAAACACGCTTTGTCATAAAAAGGCTTTTTCCATTTCCGTCAGTACGGATTCCGTTCCCGTCAGTAACAGATCACCGCCGGGCGCGCCCTGCAGACGCGTTCCCGTGGACACAAGAAACATCGGCTTCGCACCGGTGATCAGCTTCATCCTTCCCTTGAACCGTTCCACCATCGCGGGCACGCCCTTCGGATCCAGCGGCGCGTCCGGCTTGACCTTAAAGGCCAAAGACGCGTGTTCCGTCTTGATCTCTGTGATGTAGAGCGCGTTGGCCCGCATCCTTATCAGTGAAACGCGCATCAGGTTTTCGACGCTCGCGGGAATCTTTCCGAAGCGGTCCAACAATTCGTCCCGCATCTCATCCGCTTCCTGCGCGGACTCAAAGGCCGCGATGCGTTTGTAGATTTCCAGTTTTTGTTCCTCATTAAGAATATAGGACGCCGGAATGAATGCGTCAACCGGCAGATCGACATTTGTCGTAAATCGTGCGACCGCGGCTTCCCCGCCCTTTTGCTGCTTTACGGCATCCTCCAGCATGCGGCAGTACAGTTCGTATCCCACCGCCGCCATGTGTCCGCTCTGCTTTGTGCCCAAAAGATTGCCCGCGCCGCGGATCTCTAAGTCACGCATCGCGATTTTATAACCGCTGCCGAGATCGGTAAACTCGCGGATGGCGTTTAAGCGTTTCTCCGCGATCTCCCGGAGGATGCGGTCTCTCTTATACATCAGAAAAGCGTAAGCCGTGCGGCTGGAGCGTCCGACGCGTCCGCGCAGCTGATACAGCTGTGCCAGTCCCAGCTGGTCGGAATCATGCACGATCATCGTGTTGACGTTCGGGATGTCCAGCCCCGTTTCGATGATCGTCGTTGCCACCAGCACATCGATCTGTCCGCCGACGAAATCATACATGATCTTTTCGAGCTCGCTCTCCGGCATCTGTCCGTGCGCGTAGGCAATGCGCGCCTCCGGTACCAGCGACTGCAGCTTTCCCGCCACATCCGCGATGGTGTTCACGCGGTTGTAGACATAATAGACCTGTCCCTTTCTGCCGATCTCACGCATGATCGCCTCACGCACCATCGACTCATTGTATTCCAGCACAAAGGTCTGGATGGGCAGGCGGTCGTTCGGTCCCTCGGAGAGCAAAGACATATCGCGGATGCCGACAAGGCTCATGTGCAGCGTGCGCGGAATCGGTGTCGCCGTCAGCGTCAGCACATCGACATTCTCTTTCATCTTTTTGATTTTTTCCTTATGGCTGACGCCGAAGCGCTGCTCCTCGTCCACCACAAGCAGTCCCAGATTTTTGTACGTCACATCCGCCGACAGCAGCCGGTGTGTTCCGATGACGATATCGACAAGACCCTTCTTCAAATCCGTGATCGTTTTTTTCTGCTCTCTGGCCGTGCGGAATCTCGACAGCAGCTCCACGCGCACGGGAAAATTGCGAAAGCGTTCCGCGAAGGTGTTGTAATGCTGCTGCGCAAGAATGGTCGTCGGCACCAGCACCGCCACCTGACGGCTGTCCTGAATCGCCTTGAAGGCGCCGCGGATGGCAATCTCCGTTTTGCCGAAGCCCACGTCGCCGCAGATCAGCCGGTCCATGATGTGTGTGCTTTCCATATCACGCTTCATGTCCGCAATGGCCGTGATCTGATCCTCCGTTTCTTCGTAGGGAAAGGCTTCTTCAAATTCCTGCTGCCAGACCGTATCCGGCGAAAAGGGAAAGCCCTGCGTCTGCATGCGCTTTGCGTACAGCTCCACAAGATCCTCCGCGATCTCGTCCACCGCGCCCTGCACCTTCGCCTTTGTCTTCGCCCACTCGCCCGTGCCTAATTTGTTAAGCTTCGGTCTTCTGCCTTCCTTTTCTTCACCGCCGGAAGCATATTTCTGTATCACGGCAAGACCGGTCGCGGCGATATACAGATTTCCGCCCTCCGCGTACTCGATGCGGAGATAATCCTTCAACACCTTATCCACCGAAACCTGCTCCACGCCGCGGTAAATGCCGAGGCCGTGGTCTTCGTGCACGACATAATCTCCGACCTTTAAGTCCGCAAAGCTGCTGACGCTGCCCTCACCCTTATATTTCTTTTTCTTTTTTTTCTTTGTGTGCTGCGCCGTGAAAATATCGCTTTCGGAAATGACGGCGAATTTTAATTCCGGATAAGCAAAGCCCTGCCGCATCTGTCCGTAATAGGTCATGATCTCGCCGGGGGACAGCGTGCGGTTCGGGTCCTCGGAATAAAAGGCGCTCACCAGATGATCGCCTAAGTTTTCCACGAGGCGCTTGGCGCGTGTCCGGGACGCGGAGACCAAAATCACACGGTAACCGTCCTTGCGGTAGCGCATGAGTTCTTTCACCAGAAGCTCGAAGTTATTGTTATAGGCGGCAACCGCCTTTGCGGGAAGAGAGACGGAAAGCGCTTCGTCCGCTTCCTCCGGAAACAGGTTCAGCCCTTCCTGCGTCGGCAGCGCCTCCATCAATACTCTCCGGAAGGATGTCATCTTATGAAGCAGCAGCGCCGTATCGTTTAAGAGCGCCATCTGCCCCGGCATGGCGTCGCCCGTTTCCGCGCGGTGCAGCATGCTCTCCCGGAATTCCGTTTCAACCGCCGCGGCATGTTCCATGGCGCGCAGCGGCTCGTCAATGAGAATGCAGCTGTCCTCCGGGTCAAAGAGATCCGTCAGGCAGGAAGGATTTTCATAAAAGTAACGCAGATAGCTTTCCAGATTCACATGCATGCCGAGGGAAAAAACCTGCTCCCGCAGCTCTTCCAGACGTGTGTGCAGACGGTGTGCTTCCTCTGTCCGCATCTGCTTCCGCAGCGTCTCCGCCTGCGCCTTGCCCTCCCGTTCCATGCGCCGGAAGCCTTCCGCCAGCGTATCCCCGTCCAGTATCAGCTCCGTCGCAGGAAAAATCCTCACCTCCTGCAGCGTCTCAATGGAGCGCTGCGTCTCCGCGTCAAAGGAACGGACGGAATCAATCTCATCCCCCCAGAGCTCCACGCGGACCGGGTTCTCCGCCGTCACGTCAAAGATATCGATGATATCGCCGCGGACGGAAAACTGTCCCGGCGTCTCGGCCTGATGGCTGCGCTCATAGCCCATGGCGGTGAGACGTTTTGTGATATCCTTCGGAATCTCTTTTCCCTTTTCCAATGTGAGAATGTTTTCGCGGATGACATCCAGCGGAACAAGCGGCGTCATCAACGCGGCAAAGGTCGTGACCAGTGTCAGCGAGCGGTCTTCCAGAATGCGGCGGATGCAGCGCATTCTGGCGCGGTTCGTTTCTCCCGCGTGAATATCCGCCTGATAAAAAATGAGATCTTTTCCGGGAAAGAAGACCGCGTCCCGGTCATAGAAGGCAAGGTCCCCGCAGATTTCCCTTGCGCGAAGATCCGCGTAGGTCACAATGATGCGGTAACGGAAGGGGGCGCAAAGACTGTCCGTCAGATGCGGTCTGACCGCGTCCGCGATGTCCGTCACACGCACGAGCGCGCCCTTCTTTTGCAGCGCCGCTTCCAGCCGTTCAAACGCGTTCAGTTCCTTCAGCGGCGCACGTAATGCTTTCAATCCGTCTCCTGTTTTGCGTTAAATACGTTCATCGCCTTGTCCGCGCCCTCCGTCACGATCATTTCGCAGGCCTTCGCGGCGCGGGACAGACTCTCTTCGTAAGCGGAGCGCAGCTCCTTCGGCACGGGACCCAACACATGCTCAATCAGATCCCCCTTCACCTCGGAAGAGCCCACGCCGACGCGGATGCGCAGAAAGTTTTCATGCCCCAGATGACGGATGATGTTTTTCAGTCCGTTGTGTCCGCCGGCACTGCCTGCCTTGCGGATGCGGATGCGGCCCACCGGCAGATGCACGTCATCGACGACGACAACAAGGCTTTCCGCGGCGTCGATCTTGTAATAATCACAAAGCGCGCGGATGGCCTCGCCGGAAGCGTTCATGTAGGTCAGCGGTTTGCAGAGCATGACCTTTTTCCCGGCCATACTCCCCGTGCCCGTCGCGGCGCGCTTCTGCACCTTTGTCATGGGAATGCCCGCGGATTCCGCCAAAAGATCCAGCGCCTCAAAGCCCGCGTTGTGCCGGCTGCCGTCGTACTTTTCCTCCGGATTGCCGAGCCCCGCGATCAGGTACTGTATGCCGCCCGCCGGGGCGTCCTTTCGTTTGAACCAGTCCGAAATTCTCAAAGTACGTGCGCCCTCATTTCTTCCGGCGACAGCGCAGAAAGGTAAGCCGGCGCGATATCAAAGACCGTGAACGCGCCCGTTCTTCCCTCCGCGGAAAAACGCTGCATGGCGCGGGCATAAGCCGCGAGCACGGAACCCGTAAACTCCGGATTGGAATCGAGGGTCAGCGAATACTCGATCACATGCTTGTGCTCTTTGTCAAAGCCGGTTTTGCCCGTGCGGAACACGCGCCCGCCGTGGGGCAGCCCCTTGTGCTTCTCTTCCATTTCTTCCATGCTGATAAAGGTCACCGTGGTATCGTAGTCCGCGAAATAATTCGGCATCGTGACGATTTCTTTTTCAATGCGTGCCTTTTCTTCCGCCGTGTCAAAACCCTCTTCGGTCACGACAAAGCATTCCCTGGTATGCTTTTCGCGCGTCGTCAGTTCCGGCTGTTCCCCCGCGCGTACCCGCGCAAGCGCGTCCTCCACGGGCACGGTGTACTGTCTTGCGTCCTTCACACCCTTAATGCGGCGGATGGCGTCGGAATGTCCCTGCGAAACGCCGCGCCCCCAGAAGGTGTAGTCCGCGCCCTCCGGCAACACGGCCTGCGCATACAGGCGCTGTAAAGAAAACATCCCGGGATCCCAGCCGCAGGAAATGAGCGCGCATTTGCCGCCCTCTTTCGCCGCCGCGTCCACGGCCGCAAAGTGCTCCGGGATATGCGCATGCGTGTCAAAGCTGTCCACGACATTGTACAGCGCGGCGTACTTCGGTGTCTGCTCCGGTAAGTCTGTCGCGCTGCCGCCGCAAAGCACGAGCACATCCAGTGCCTCCGTCCCCGTGTCCAGCTGCTGCGCCGCATACACCGGCACACCCGCCGTCCGCAGGCTGACGGATGCCGGATCCCTTCTCGTATACACCGCCTTCAATTCCATGTCCCTGTTTTGCGCGATCGCGCTCTCCACGCCGCGCGCCAGATTTCCGTAACCCAATATGCCGATACTGATCATGGTCCTGTCCCCCTTTATGGAAATAGTATACCATAAAACACGCTCCCGCCGTTACAGCGGGAGCGCGTCAGCTTACAAAAATCAAATCCTCTCTTACTTCGCCGCCTGTCTCGTCCTGACGTCAAAGGCCACCGCGATGACAAAGATGATACCCTTGATGATGTACTGCCAGGAAATATTGATCTGCATCAGGTTCATGCCGTTCGTCAGCGAGGTGATGATGAGCGCGCCGATGATCGTGTTCGTGACACGACCGATACCGCCGGACACCGCGACACCGCCGATGTAGGACGAAGCGATGGCATCCAGCTCAAAGCCGCTGCCGGTATCCGGAGATGCGCTGCGCAGACGGGAAGTAAAGAGAATACCCGCCAGCGCCGCCAGCGTCGACATGGAGATAAAGGCATACAGCGTCACGCGTTTGACATTGACACCGGACAGCTCCGCCGCCTGGTCATTGCCGCCGATCCCGTAGACATAGCGTCCGAGCTTTGTCTGGTTCAGCACGTAATTGTACAGCAGCAGCACGACGCCGATGATTACCGCCACCCAGGGCAGACCGTTGTACTGTGCCAGCAGAATCATGAAGAACATGATCACCGCCGCGAAGAATCCGAGCTTCAGCACGAACACCGGCATGGAGGTCACGGCGAAGTTGTATTTCAGCTTGTTCCTGCGGGTCTTCAGCTGCGACCACGCGAAGGCCAGCACCATCAGCACACCGATGATCACCGTCAGCAGATGCAGACGGATGGGCAGCTCGATCGGCAAATCGGGAATATAACCGTTTGATAACTGGTTGAAATAATTGGTTGGCGGCTTCCCTACAAAATCCTTCGGTACCACACGCGTATCCGATATGACAATCGTACCCGTCGCGGCCGTCGTGCGCAGGAGCAGTCCGCGGAAAATGAACTGTCCCGCCAGCGTCGTGACGAAGGCCGGCACCCCGATCTTTGTCACCACCGTTCCCTGATACAGACCGATCAGCGCACCCATGGCGAGAACGATGAGGATCGCCACCCATTCGTTGACAGGGCCGATCGTAAAGGAGCCGATGGAAATGCCCTTTGTCATCAGCAGCGCCGCGACAGCGCCGGAAAAGCCCGCCACATAACCGACGGACAGATCGATGTGGCGGATGATCAGGATGATGGTCATGCCGATGGCGAGGATTGCCACATGACCGGCTTCCTTGAACAGGTTCGTGATATTCCTTCCGCCGAGGAATGTGCCGCCGGAACCGACCGTAAAGAAGATCATGATGGCGGCCAACACGATGTACATCATGTAATCACGGATATTGGCCTTTAAGAGCGAAACAATCTCTCCGCCCATGCCGCCTGTCGCGGCAGCCGTTTCTTCCACTTCTTTTTTTACTTCATCACTCATTGACCGCGCCTCCTTTGATTGCCATTGCCATGACCTTTTCTTCCGTCGCTTCTTCCGCCGTGAGCTCTCCGGTGATGGTGCCCTCGCTCATGACATAGAGCCTGTCGCTCATGCCCAGCACCTCCGGCAGCTCCGAGGAAATCATGATGATGGACATGCCTTCCTCCACCAGACGGTTCATCAGCGTATAAATCTCAAACTTCGCGCCGACATCGATTCCCCTCGTCGGTTCATCGAGAATCAGCACGTTCGGCTCCACGAACATCCACTTCGCCACCTGCACCTTCTGCTGGTTGCCGCCGGAAAGATTCCCGACCTTCTGCTCAATGGACGGTGCCTTGATGTTGATGGAGTCTTTATAATAATTGGAAACCTTGATTTCTTCGTTTTTGTTGATCGCAAGACCCTGCACCAGAGCCTCTAAGTTTGCAATCGTGTTGTTGTACTTGATGTCCTGGATCAGGATGAGGCCGTTGCCCTTCCGGTCTTCGGAGACATAGGCCAGCCCGCCCTTGATCGCGCTCTTCGGGTTTTTGAAGTGGACTTTTTTGCCGTCCATGTACAGCTCTCCCGAAGTAATTTTATAGTGCGGCGTGTTGCCGAAGACGGAAAGCGCCAGTTCCGTGCGCCCCGCGCCCATCAGTCCCTGCAGACCGACGATCTCTCCCTTCCGCACGTTAATGTTGACGTGATGCAGAATCTCGCGGTTGTCTTTGGAAGGATCCGTCACCGTCCAGTCCTTCAGTTCAAAGGAAACATCCCCGAATTCGTGCTTTGCGCGCGGCGGATAGATGTTGTTCATTTCACGGCCGACCATGTGCTTGATGATCTCCGCTTCCGTAATCTCCTGCTCGTGACAGTCCATGGAGCAGATCGTCGCGCCGTCGCGCAGGACCGTGATCGTGTCCGCGATGGCGGTGATCTCCCGCAGCTTATGGGAAATCATGATACAGGTGACGCCGCTTTCCTTCAGCTCACGGATGAGCTGCAGCAGGTTCTGGGAATCATCCTCGTTCAGGGCCGCCGTCGGCTCGTCCAGAATCAGCAGCTTGACGTTTTTGGACAGCGCCTTCGCGATTTCCACCAGCTGCTGCGTTCCGACGCCGAGCGTGCGGATCTTGACGGAAGGGTCAATGTCCAGACGTACCTTCTGCAACACCTCTCCCGCGCGGATGATGGTCTCATTCCAGTTGATCTTTTTTCCGTACGTGATTTCGTGGCCGAAATAAATGTTTTCATAGACGGATAATTCCGGAATCAGCGCCAGTTCCTGATAGATGATCGCGATTTCCTTTTCCTCGGAATCCGCGATGGATTTGAAGTGCTGTACCTCGCCGTTATACACGATGTCTCCTTCGTAAGTACCGAAGGGATAGACACCGGAAAGAACCTTCATCAGCGTGGATTTGCCCGCTCCGTTTTCCCCGACGAGGCAGTGGATCTCCCCGCGCCGGACCTTGAAATTCACATTGTCCAGTGCGCGGACACCCGGGAACTCCTTGACAATCCCCCGCATTTCAAGAATATAATCTTCAGCCATATTGTAACCCCAAACCTCTTCTGTTCTGTTTGTAGAGGAAAGCGGGCGGCATTACAACCGACAAGGTTATAAAGCCGCCCGTCCGTTTTTCGTCTTTTGGCTGCCCTCAGGCAGCGTCACGCAATGTGATCAGTCGAGACCCGTGAACTCGGACGCATCATAGTAGCCGGAGTCGATCAGGGCTGCCTTCACATTGTCCGCATCCACCGCGACAACGTCCGTCTGCTTCGCAGGGACATCGATGGCGCCGTTGTTGTAGGAAGCGCCGGTCTGCGGGGTCTGGCCGTTGAGGATCGCAACCGCCATATCCACGGAATCCTTCGCCAGGGTGCGCGTGTCCTTGAAGACCGTCATGGACTGCTTGCCGTCGATGATGTACTGCACGGAAGCCTTCTCAGCGTCCTGACCGGAAACGACGTAGCTCGTGACATCGGCATCATCCGCGAACGCGTCCGCGATGGCGCGCGCCGTGCCGTCGTTCGGAGCAAGCACGAGGACATCGCCCTTCTCCGCGCCGCCGGCCGTCAGGTTGGCGTTGGCCAGCTTGGAAGCATCGTCGAAGCTCCAGTTTGTCGTGATCTGCTCGATGATGGAGCTCATTTCCTCACGGGAAAGTGTTGCGGTATCCTTCAGCTCCACAGCCTTGTCGGAGTTCTGTACCACATAGGTGCCGTCCGCGATCTTGGGCTGAAGCACGTTCCATGCGCCTTCGAAGAACAGGAACGCGTTGTTGTCGGAAGCAGCACCGGCATACAGATACAGCGGGATGCCCGTGCCTGCCGGCGCGTGGTCCACAAGGTACTGCGCCTGCGCCTCGCCGACGGAGACAGAGTCAAACGTGACATAGTAGTCCACCGCATCCGTGTCGGTGATCAGACGGTCATAAGCGATGATGGTCACGCCGTCCGCCTTGGCGTCCGCAACCGCCGCACCTGCAGCCGCGCCGTCATGTGCGCAGATGATGATGACCTGTGCGCCCTTCGTGACCAGAGAGTCAACGTTTGCACGCTCCGTCGCCACGTTACCGCCGGAGAACATAACCTCGGACGTAAAGCCCGCGTCGCCCAGCAGCGCTTCAAACTGTGCCTGGTCCTGCAGCCATCTCGGCTCTTCCATCGTCGGAAGAACGATACCGACCTGCACTGTGCCGTCGGAAACCACTTCCTGCGCCGCCTCGGAAACTTCTGCCGCTGCTTCGGAAACCGCTTCCGCAGCTTCAGAAACCGCTTCCGCAGCCTGGGACGCCGCTTCGGACGCCGCCTGGGATGCCTGTGTGCCGGCATTGCCGCCGCAAGCCATCAGCGAGAACGCCATGGTCGCCGCAAGGATTGTTCCTAAAACCTTTTTCATGTTTTGTACCTCCCTCTTATTGTTCGGGTAGTTGACAGAGTCATGGTCTATTATACACACTTTTCCGGGAAAAGCAACACGTCCATAATTTGTTCATAAACTATTCACATTTAACTTTTTCGCCCCATGCGCTTATAATATATGGTATGAAAACCATCCTTTTGAAAAACGCACAGGGCATGCAGGCGGAGGTACTGCCCTTCGGCGCGGTCATCCGCAGGCTCCTCGTGCCGGACGCGGACGGCGTGCCCGTCAATGTCGTCCTCGGCTTTGCGGACCCGGAGCGGTACCGCGAAAACCCCTGCTACATGGGCGGCGCGATCGGGCCTGTCTGCAGCCGCACGGCCAACGCCGCTTTTACGCTGGAGGGGGAACAATATCACATTCCCGCCAATGAGCCGCCCCACAATCTGCACGGCGATGCCGAACAGGGCTTTCACAAAAGAGAGTGGACCGTGGCGGAACAGACGGAAGACCGCCTGACGCTGACGCTGCACGCGCCGCACCTGGACCTCGGCTTTCCCGGGGAACGCGATTTCTCGCTGATCTACGCACTGACAAAGGACAACGCGCTGCGGATGGAATACCGTGTCACGAGCGACCGGAAGACCTTCGTTAATCCGACGCAGCATTCCTATTTCAATCTGGACGGGGAAGACGGCACGGACATCCTGCGGCATCGGGCAAGATTTTCGGCCTCCCGTTTTCTCCAAATGGGGGAAGGGCTTTTGCCCACGGGCGAAGTCCTTACCACGGCGGGCACGCCCTTTGATTTTTCTTCGGAAAAGGAAATCGGCAGGGACATTGACGCAGAGGACGAACAGCTTCGCATCGGCGCGGGCTATGATCATCACTTCGTCATCGACGGCGCGGACGGTGTGACCCTGCGCCCCTTCGCCCGCTTTACAAGGCCGGACGGAAAGCTGTGCATGGAAGTATCCACCACTCTGCCGGGCTTCCAGTTTTACACCGGCAATTTCTTTTCCTGCCCCGCGGATGTTACGGGCAGGACGCGCGGCAAACGGGATGCCTTCTGCGTGGAAACCTCCTTCCCGCCGAACGCGGTCAACATGCCCTCCTTCCCGCAGCCCCGCTGCAACGCGACGCAGCCCTTTACCTCCGTCACCGAATACCGCTTTTTCCACGCGGATGACTCAGATATACGAAAGGTATGATATACTAAAATGATGAAAAACAGTCCTGATTTCCCTGCATTGGAACACATTTACGGCGCCGCTGCCGACCGGGCAAAGGAACGCTTTGCGCGTCTGTCGGAGCGCTTTACGGAGCGCTTCGGTTCGGCGCCTGAAGGCTTCTTTACCTCGCCCGGGCGCACGGAGATCATCGGCAACCACACGGACCACAACGGCGGCAAGGTGCTGGCGGCGTCCATTGATCTGGACACGATCGCGGCGGCCTCGCCCAACGGCACGTCCATGGTACGCGTGGTCTCCGAAGGCTACCACACGCCGGTGGAAATTGATCTCACGGCGCTGGCGAAGGTACCGAAGTGCAAAGGCTCCCTCTCTTTGGTGGCGGGGATGGCGGAAGGCGTGCTGCAAAAGGGCTTCCGCTGCGAAGGCTTTGACGCCTGCCTTTCCTCGACGGTGATTCCCTCCGCCGGGGTGTCCTCCTCCGCCTCGTATGAAATGCTGCTGCTTTGCATCATCAACGAATGTTTCAACGACGGCGCGATGTCTTTGGCGGAACGCGCCGCCGTCGGACAGTACGCGGAAAATGTCTGGTGGGAGAAGGCCTCCGGCATGATGGACCAGATGGCCTGCGCCCACGGCGGGACGGTGCTCTTTGATTTCAAGGACGGCGTCACGGCGGAACCCGTGTCCTTCTCCTTTGACGAACTGGACTGTGACATGCTCCTTGTCAACAGCGGCAAGGGACACGCGGACTTAAGCGAAGAATACTCTTCCATTCCGAACGAAATGCGCGCGGTGGCCGCGGCGCTCGGGGGGAAGAACCTGGCCGACTGCACGGAAGCGGCGCTTGCGGAACGCTTTGCGGACATCCGCAAAAGCGTCGGCAGTGACCGCGCCCTGCTGCGTGCCCTGCATTTTTACCGGGAGACCCGCCGCGTCGAAGACACGGTCGCGCAAATCCGCGCGGGGCATCCCGAAGCGGTGCTTTCGGCCGTCACCGCCTCCGGCAATTCCTCCTGGAAGTGGCTGCAAAGCTGCTACGTCACGGGAGAGACAAAGGAACAGCCCGTCGCGGTGGCACTGGCACTGACGGAGCGCTTTCTTGCGGACATCGGAGCAGGTGTCTGCCGCATCAACGGCGGGGGCTTTGGCGGTGTGATGATGTGCGTGCTGCCGAAGGCGCATACACAGGACTATATTGAATACATGACGCCCTTTGCCGGCGCGGAAAATATTCATCTGATGCACATCCGTCAGACCGGCGCGGTGCGCATCGGATGACAAAACACAGGAGGATAAACCATGACAGCGGTATGTCTTGATCTGGAAGGGGTGCTGGTCCCGGAAATCTGGATTGCGTTTTCGGAAGAGAGCGGGATTCCGGAATTAAAGAGAACCACAAGGGACGAGCCGGATTACGAAAAGCTGATGCAGTTTCGCATCGGCATCTTAAAGGAACACGGGCTGGGCTTAAAAGAGATTCAGGATGTCATCGCGAAGATCCGCCCCATGGACGGCGCGAAGGAATTTCTGAACGAGCTGCGCGAGCTGACACAGGTCATCATCTTAAGCGATACCTTCACGCAGTTCGCTTCGCCCCTCATGCGGCAGCTCGACCGGCCCACGATTTTCTGCAACGAGCTCATCGTCGGCGAAGACAACATGATCACCGGCTTCAAACGCCGCTGCGAGGACGGCAAGCGCGCGACGGTCAATGCGCTGCAGTCCGTCGGCATCGAGACCATTGCCGCAGGGGATTCCTTCAATGACCTGGGGATGATCGAGGCCTCCAAGGCGGGCTTCCTGTTCAAAAGCACGGAGGCAATCAAAAAAGACTATCCGCAGTTCCCTGCATTTGAAACCTACGCGGAACTGCTTACGGCGATCAAAGAAGCGCTGTAAGAAAACACAAAGAAACGCGCCGGCGCACTCAGCCCTGAATGCACAGGAGCTTCAGCTTTCCTGTCAGTGTGACGGCGCTGTTTTCCGCCGGCACGAAAACGCAGTCGCCCTTCTTTAAGGGCAGCTCCGCTTCCTCCGTCTCCAGACGGCCTTCCCCCTCGATGCAAAGCAGCGCGGCAAAGCTGTCCGTCGAGGGAATGCGCATGTCCTGCGCGTCCGGGGAGGAAAGATTCCATAAATACACATGAAAATACTTGCAGGCCGCGACGGGAAGGGAAGCTTCCGCACTGCCTTTGTCCTCGAACACCCTGACCCGCGCGGGATCCGTGGTATGACAGTCCGCCACCGCCAGGGCCTTATCCAGATGCAGGGGACGCAAATTGCCCTCCGCGTCCCTGCGGTTGTAATCATAGAGACGATAGGTTAAGTTGCTGCTCTGCTGAATCTCCGCGACAAGGCAGCCCGCGCAGATCGCGTGGACGGTGCCCGCTTCGATGAAATAGGCCTCGCCTTTTTTCACCGGCACGCGGCAGAGCACATCCTCCAGCGTCCCGTCCCGGGCGTGGGCACGCAGCACTTCCTTCGTGCACTCCTTCCGGAAACCGACAATGAGCTCCGCGCCCTCCGCAGCCTCCAGCACATACCACATCTCGGTTTTCCCGCGCTGCCCGTTTTCGTGTTCCGCCGCATATTCGTCCGTCGGATGCACCTGGATGGACAGATCCTTTTCCGCGTCGATCAGCTTGACGAGCACCGGCAGATCCGTCTGCCCCTTGAATTTTTGGCCGAGAAAAGCGGGATTGGCGCGCAGCACCTCCGCCAGCGTCATGCCGTCGAAGAGGCCGGAGGCCACCGTCGTCTCGCCGTCCGGATGCGTGGAGCATTCCCAGCTTTCCGCCAGCGGCAGCCGGTCCGCGGACTTGCCGAAGAGCTCCGGCAATCGCATGCCGCCCCAGAGATAATGCTGATATGCGGGTTTCAGCAAAAAGGGTGCGTTCATTCCTCCGCTGCCTCCGCCGTACCGGGGATGATGTAGACGGACTCCGCGCTGAAGGCCAGCGCTGCGCTGTCCCCCTCCCGGTAAATCTTTCTGCCGATGGGATTGTAATCCGTGATCTGAATTTCCCGTTTATCGCCGGTCAGCACGATGCGGTAATACTGATAGGCGCCCATGAAGGTGGAGAGCGTGACCGTGCCCTTCAGCACACCCTCGTCGGAGAGCTTTGCCGCCTCCGGGCGGATGACGAGCTGTGCCGCCTCGCCTTCGGAAAGCCCCGTATGGTTACCGACCGTCAGGCGTTCCCCGAGCACCTCCACCTCCGCCTTTTCGCCGCCGGCAATCACCTTCGCGTCAATGAAATTGGCCTCGCCGATGAAGTCCGCCACAAAGCGGCTCTTCGGGTGATAGTAAATTTCGGAAGGCGAATCGGTCTGTGCCACAACGCCCTTCTCCATGATAATAATCTCGTCCGAAATCGCCATGGCCTCCGACTGGTCATGCGTGACGTAGATCGCGGTGATGCCGGCCTCCTGCTGGATGCGGCGGATCTCCGTGCGCATGGAGACGCGCAGCTTGGCGTCCAGGTTCGAAAGCGGCTCATCGAAGAGCAGCACGCCCGGCTGCAGCACCAGGGCACGGGCCAGCGCGACACGCTGCTGCTGTCCGCCGGAAAGCTGGTTCGTCATGCGGTTTTCCATGCCCTCCAGACCGACAAGGCCGAGGATATCCGTCACCTTCTGCTTGATCTCGTCCTTCGGCAGATTGCGCAGCTTCAGGCCGTAGGCCACGTTGTCAAAGATGTTATAATGCGGCAGCAGCGCGTAGCTCTGGAAGACCATGGCCGTGTCGCGTTTATTTGGCGTGAGCTCGTTGATCGGCTCCCCGCCCAGATAAATCTCGCCTTCGTCCGGGGACTCAAAGCCCGCGATCATGCGCAGCGTCGTCGTCTTGCCGCAGCCGGAAGGGCCGAGCAGCGTAACAAAGGTGCCGGGCGTGATTTCCAGGTTCGCGTCCTTCACCGCGTAGAAATCCTTTCCCGTTTTCGGGTCCTTGTAAATTTTGGAGATGTGTTCGAGTTTAACACCTTTTTTTTCTTTCTCTGACATCTTTCCTCTCCTTATTCTTCCGCGCGCAACACGCGCTTTAACCAGTTTCTTTCACTTTGCGGCTGGTGCCGAAGAATTTAATCACAAGATTCATCAGCAACACGCTGCCGTAGGTAATCATAATCAGTATCGTCGCAAAGGCGCAGGCCAGACCGTAGGAGCCTTTCTCCGCAAACTCGTTGATCTGCACCGTGATGAGCAGGTAACTCGGCGTGACCAGCAGGATGATCGCGCTGATCGCGGTGATGGAGCGGACAAAGGCCGTGACGAGGCCGCTTAAGAAGGAATCCTTGATCAGCGGCAGCGTCACCGTCATAAAGACCTTGAAGGAATTCGCCCCCATGTCGTAGGCCGATTCCTCTATGGATTTGTCGATCTGCCTGAGCGCAGAAATACCGCTTCTCGTGCCGGTCGGCAGGGAACGCACAATGAACACGATGACCAGTATCGCGCCCGTGCCGTAAATGCCTTTCATAAAGCCCGTCCGGAACAGACCCTGCGCGTAGCCGCGGATGTAACCGACACCCAGCACCGTGCCGGGCACCGCCATGGCCAGCATGGACACTGCTTCAATAAAGCCCTTGGCCTTGAACTTGCGCTTCACCACAAGATAGGAAATGATCATGGACAGCAGCGCTGTGATGGGCGAGGCAATCAGCGACAGGATGAAGGAATCGCGGAAGACGCGGAAGCCCTTGTATCTGGTGAAGACCTGCGCGAACCATTTTGTCGTCAGCGTGAAATTGCGGCCCCATGTCGTGAACAATGCGCCGAAGGGCACGCAGACATACATCAGCAGCACGAAGAATGCCATCAGTCCGCAGAGGATGCTGAGCGGCGTCTTCACGCTTTTATCGGTGATCAGCATGCGCTCTCTCGAGGCCTTGCCGGAGAGCGTTGCCGTGGATTTCGCTTCGAGATAATACTTTTGCACCGCAAACATCGCCAGCGTGATACACAGCAGCACCACCGCCATGGCCGCGGCGCCCTGCTTGTCATAGGCACCCGTGATGCGCAGGTAGATCGTGGTGGCCAGCGTATCGTAGGAACCGCCGATGATCATGGGGTTGGCAAAGTCCGCGATGGACTCGATGAAGGTCACGAGGAAGGCGTTGCCGAGACCCGGCAACAGCAGCGGCAGCGTCACGGTGGTGAACACCTTCCAGCGGGACGCGCCCATGTCTCTGGCCGCTTCCTCCAGCGAGGGGTCAATGTTTTTCAAAAGCCCCTTCAGCATCATGTAACAGACCGGGAAGAAGGTCAGCGTCTGTACAATCGCGATGCCCCAGAAACCGTAGATATTGTTGTCGTAAATGCCCAGAATGTATCTGGTGATGATGCCCTGTCTGCCGAACAGCATGATCATGGACAGCGAGAGCACAAAGGGCGGGGACACGACCGGCAGCATGGAGACCAGCTTGAACAGACCGCCCAGCAGGCGCGTGTTCAGCTTGACATAGACCTCCACATAGGAAAAGAGCAGCCCGATCAGCGTGGATAAAATCCCCACCAGAAAGCCGACCTTTAAGGTGTTGGTGATGGCCGTGCGGAAGCTTCCCAGGGCGAAGATTTCCTTAAAAATGGAAAGGGTCGGCGCTCCGTCCCGGATGACGCTGTCCACTAAAAGGATGGCCAGCGGATACAGAATAAAGAGCGTCAGAAACGCGATCAGCACAACGATGGTCGTCACCATGACCGGATCGGCCATCAGCTTCTTGCGTTCCAGACGCGCGCTTTGGGATTTTGCCATAAGTGAATTCCCCCGAATTGTGAATGAAAAAACATCGCGCTGACGCCGCTGAAGCGGCTTTCCCGGCGCTCCCCCATTCGGAACTCCCGCCCTGCTTCGCAGGTCTTCGTTCCTCATGTGGGACGCTCGTCAAAAATATGCGGCCATTCATGCAAGCATGATGGCCGCACATTCTTTCCTCGCTGTTTATTCAGTCTGGAACCTGTCGTCCCCACCGTCCAGCGCAGCCATGACTTCTTCCACATACTTCGTGGTGTTTTCCTTGGCGTCTTCAAAGTCATACTTCATGACATTGTTCGGGTCAAGGCCAAACTCCGCCGCCGCTTCCGGCTGATTCGCGTTCGACAGCACGAGGAACTGATAGGACTCGTTCTCCGCCGCGCGCTCCACACATTCCGGAGACAGTGCGTATTCGATCCAGAGCTTCGCCGCATTCGGATGTGCGCAGCCCTTGAAGATCGCCGTCGCGCCGACCTCAAAGGAGGTGCCGGAGGACGGAATGATCAGCTCAATGTTGTCATAACCGTTGTTCACGATCTGCGTGATGCCGTCATGCAGGAAACCGATGCCGACGACGCACTCGCCCGTGCCGACGTTCTTGGAAGGGCCGGAACCGGACTTCGTGTACACCTGGATGTTCTTGTCCAGGTCCACCAGGTACTGGATGCCTTCGTCATGTCCGTATTTCTGGATCATCGTGTTGACGACGAGCTTCGCCGTACCGGCGGTGTTGTAGTTGGACAGCCAGATCAGGCCTTCATACTGGGGATCCAGCAGATCCTTCCAGTCCGCGGGGGCGTCCAGCCCAAGGCGCTCCAGCTCTTCCGTGTTGACCATGAAGCCCAGGATGCCCTTGTAAATGCCGTACCAGTTGCCGTCCGCATCACGGTACATCGGGTCGCTCAAGTTGGCCGCGTTCTCTGCCTCATAGGGCTCCAGCAGGCCGTCTCTTGCCGCCTCGTTGTAAGGGTCCGTCGTGCCGCCGAACCATACGTCCGCGGAAGGATTGCCGCCTTCCTCTTCGATCTTGGCCTGCACCTCACCGGTGGACAGACGCTGGTAGGTGACGGTGATGCCGTAGAGCTCCTGGAAGTGATCACAGGCTGCCTGCAGATACAGCTCCTCGCAGGAACCGTAGACCACGAGCTCGCCCTCGGCCTGTGCCGCCGCGATCAGCGCGTCCATGCCTTCCGCCGCTTCGCCGCCGTCATCCCCGGCCGGCTCCGCTTCGCTCGACGCGGCTTCCGCCGTCGTGCTT
>JAFZLB010000024.1 GCA_017551665.1 Lachnospiraceae bacterium | reverse complement strand
TCCATGCCCTTTTCCACGATGAAGCAGCTGATGCCCTTCGTGCCCTGGGACTTGTCCGTCATGGCGAAAACAATGTAAATGTCCGCGGGACCCGCGTTCGTGATGAAAATCTTGGAGCCGTTCAGGAGCCAGTGATCTCCCTTGTCCTCGGCGACGGTCTTCTGACCCGCGGCATCCGTACCGGCGCCGGGCTCCGTCAGACCGAAAGCGCCCAGCTTTTTGCCGGAGCAAAGGTCGGGAAGATATTTCTGTTTCTGTTCATCCGTTCCGAAATGATAGATCGGCCAGGTGCCGAGCGAGGTATGCGCACTCACGATAACGCCGGTTGTCGCGCAGACCTTGGACAGCTCTTCCACGCACTGCGCATAGGACAGATTGTCCATGCCCGCGCCGCCGAATTCTTCCGGATAAGGAATGCCGAGCAGTCCCATCTCCGCCATCTGTGCGACGGTCTCTTCCGGGAAGCGCTCTTTCTCGTCCACTTCCGCCGCCAGCGGCTTTACCGTGTTCTGTGCAAACTCGCGGTACATGTCGAGCAGATCCTGATGCATCTCGTCAATCTTGAAATCCATAAATTCCCTCCATTCTGTGTTTTGACCAACCCCTAAGGGCTGCACGGTTCCTTTTCCCGTGCGCTCTGCCGGCAGTGGGACTTGAACCCACACGTGGTTGCCCACAACAGATTTTGAGTCTGCCTCGTCTGCCATTCCGACATGCCGGCGGATAACGTTTTTCACGTGACGAAGCACGTCAATTTTAGCATATCCCGTTTGGAAAAGCAACGAAAGCCGACGCGGCCCCTTGCACCTTCCGTTCCATGCGGTTTTGATTGAACATTGTGCACAAATGATATATAATGGTTTTACTTATGATTATGACGATACGAAAAGCCCTGATGTTCATATTTGCTTTTCTTTTGCTGCTGTCCTCTTGTGCCAAACAGGACGCCGCCGAAGGCCTTCTGGATCCGGAGAAGCCTCTGACGATCACTGTCTGGACGTATTACAACGGGCCGCAGCTGAATTCCTTTACCTCCCTTGTGAACGAATTCAACCGCAGCGTCGGAAAGGAACGCGGCATTGTGGTGGAGAGCTTTAACCACGGTTCCGTGGAAGAGCTGCAGGAAAAGGTGCTGGATGCCGTGCACGGCAAGGTGGGTGCGGAAGCGGTGCCGAATATCTTCGCCGCCTACGCCGATACCGCTTTCGCCGTTGACAAGGAAGGGCTTCTCGCGGACATGGCGCCTTATCTTTCGGAGGAAGAGCGTACCCTGTACGTCGAGAGTTATCTGACCGAAGGTGCCTTCAGCGAAGGCGAGATCAAAATCTTTCCCATCGCGAAATCCACGGAGCTGCTTCTTTTGAACGAAACGGACTGGAAGCCCTTTGCGGACGAGCTGGGGCTGACCCACGAAAACCTCGCCACCTGGGAAGGGGTTGTGGAAACGTCGGCGCTTTATTATGAGTGGTCCGGCGGTCAGGCCTTCTTCGGCAGGGACGCCATGGCCAATTACATGCTGATCGGCGCGGTGCAGCTCGGCGAAGAAATCGCGCCGGTGAAGGACGGCAAGGCGGCGCTGCACTTCTCCAAAGAGACCGCCCGCAAGCTCTGGGACTGCTATTACGTTCCTTACGTGAAGGGACATTACAGCTCTTCCGGCCGCTTCCGTTCGGATGATGTCAAGACGCAGAACATTCTTTGCTATGTGGGTTCTTCCGCCAGCGCGACCTACTTCCCGAAGGAAGTCTCGCCGGATGATCACAACGTGCATTCCATCGAAATGACCGTCCTGCCGACGCCGCATTTTGAAGGCGGTGAGGCAGTGGCCGTGCAGCAGGGTGCGGGCATGGTGGTCACAAACGCTTCTGAAGCGGAGGTCTACGCCTCCGTGCTGTTTCTGAAATGGTTTACGGAGCCGGAGCGCAACATCCGCTTCTCTCTCGGTTCCGGTTACATGCCGGTCATGCGCTCCACGAATAACATGGACGCCATCGCCACCTACGCGCCGGACATGGATCAGGACATGCGCAAGATCCTGACCGTCTCCGTCGATACGGTGAACGACATGACGCTCTTTTATCCCAAGGCCTTTGACAACGGCACGCAGGTGCGGCGGATCCTCGAATACTCCCTGAGTGATCTCGCCGCGGAAGACCGGCAGACCGTGCTGACACGCCTGGAAAAAGACATTCCGGAAGAAGAAGCCCTGCGGGATTTTCTCTCCGATGCGTATTTTGACAACTGGTATGACAGCGTCACCAACAGCTTACAGGAGCTGATTCCCTGACCATGCCCGAAACCTCAACCCGGAAAAAAAAGGGAAAAACCATATTCCGCACCATCGCCGTACCGCTGCTGATTCTGCTGCTGGTACAGGTCATTATGCTGACAGCGGCGCTCTATATCAGCGGCGTCTTTCGTCGTCTGCGCGAAAACGAACGCGCCATCCTCTTAAAACAGGTACAGAACCGCCAGGAGTATCTGCAGAATGTCATGATCGGCAACTGGATGCAGTTAAACGGCATCTCCTCGAAAATCAACACTTCCATGGAACGGCTTTTGGCGGACGGCACGGTGACGCTGGAGAGCCTGGATGATTCCTCCGACGCCTGCATGTCGCTGCTGTATATGGTGGCCCAGGACGTCGTCACGGATTTCAGGACCAAACGCGTCTCCGGCATTTATCTCATTTTCAATTCCGACAGCCTGACCGCGGAACGCGCAAACGGCCTTTCCGGAAAGAAACCGGGCATTTTTATCCGGGATCTGGACCCGGCCTCCTCCCCCTCGCTGCGCAACGAAGACCTGCTCTTTGAGTTTGCGCCCGCTTCCCTTGTGCGTTCCATGAACATCACGACGGACAATCTCTGGTCCTCCATGTTCTCCTATGACTTCAGCGAAAACCCGGAGGACTATGACTTCTTCTATAAACCCTTCCAGACCGCCTATGACAACGCCGGACAGGGGGACGCGGAAGATTACGGCTACTGGACCGTCTCGCCCTTCCGCTATGCGGAGGATGACTTCACCCTCTGCTACACGGTGCCGCTCATACTTCGCAACGGCACGGTCTACGGCGTCATCGGCATTGACATGACCCCGGAATACATGGCGGAGAATCTCCCCTACGGAGAACTCTTCGATAACAACTACGGCAGTTACATCCTTTCCGTCTCGGACCGGGCAAATGCAACTTCACTGACGCAGCAGGAAATCCGCCTGACCAACATTCTGACCTACGGCGAGCACTTAAGCCTGCGCGAGGGAGAAGAAATCCTCCTGACGCTCTCGGATGACGGTACCTATTACACCTTTCAGCACGGCGGTGTTTCCTACTACGCCAATATCGCAAGATTCCGCGTTTACAGTTCCAACGCGCCCTTTGAAAACGAGCAGCTGTTTCTGGCCGGCGCCATTGAGCGAAACCGGATTGACAGCTTTCCGAACCAGGTGCTCACGGCCATTGTCTCCATCCTTGTGATCATCTTCTTCCTCGGTGCCATCGTCATGGTGGTCTTCTCCCGGCGTGTTTCCCGCTCGGTCAGCAGACTCTCCTCCGAGGTGGCAAGCGCGCAGAAAGAGGGCAGATCCCTTCTGTCGCTTTCGCAGACCGGCATTGAAGAAATTGACGTCTTCGCCGACGCGATCACCACGCTGGCCAGAGAAACCGCGGAGAGCGCGGAGCGTGAACAGCGCATCATTGCCCATGAGCGTGACCATGACTTCCTGACGGGACTGATGAACCGCCGCGCCTTTTACCGCATGGCGGACACGGTGATGGCGGACACCGCCTCTTTGTATGTCACCGCCCTCATCATGCTGGATCTGGATAACCTCAAACAGATCAACGACCGTTACGGCCATGATGTCGGTGACCGTTACATTTACCGCGCGTCCTCCTGCTTCCGCGACGCCCTGCCGGACGAGACACTGATCGGCCGCATGTCCGGTGACGAATTCCTGATTCTGATGTACGGCTATCAGGACCGTCAGGAAATCCGTGAGCTTGTGGAAGCACTGTCCGAAGCGATCCAGGAAAGCGTCTTTATGCTGCCGGATCACAAGAAGGACATCATCCGCGTATCCGGCGGTATTGCCTGGTATCCGGAGGACGGCAGGACCTTTGCCGAGCTGATCAAGAAAGCGGACTTCGCCATGTACCAGGCCAAACAGGACGGCAAGGGACGCTTTGCGGAATTTGATCCCGCCGTCTTCAACCGGCAGAGCGTCTTCAACCGGACGCGGGCGGAGCTGGACGATCTCCTGCAGCATCCGGAGATGTTGAATTATCACTTCCAGCCCATTGTCCGCGCCACCGACGGCACGATCTACGCCTACGAGGCTTTGATGCGTGTCTCCGGTCTCCCGCTGTTGCGCTCGCCGGATGAGGTGCTGTCTCTTGCCCGCACCGAACACCGCCTGCATGACATCGAGTGGCTGACCTGGAGCAGGACGCTGGCCTCTTATGATGATCTGATCCGCCAGGGACAGCTGGAGGAGCGGCCTTATATCTTCCTGAACTCCATTTCCAGTGAGCACTTAACGGAGCAGGAAGCCGCCGAAGTCAACGACCGCTTCGGGCCGTACCTGTCGCGTATTGTCATTGAGATTACGGAAGGCGAATACATGGATCCGAAGGCCATGGAAGCCAAGCGCAACATGCCCGGCTGTTCCGGTCTCTTTGCCCTGGATGATTACGGTTCCGGCTATAACTCCGAAAAGATGCTGCTGGATCTGACCCCGAAGTATATCAAGGTGGATATCTCGATTATCCGCAACATTGATACCTCCGCGGATAAGCAGATGATTGTAACAAATATCGTGAAGTACGCGCACGAGCGCGATATGATGGTTGTGGCCGAAGGTCTGGAAACGGAAGCGGAAATCAGAAAGGTTCTGGAGCTCGGGGTGGATCTGATGCAGGGCTATTTCCTGTCCAAGCCCGCAAGGATCCCGGAAGCGCCCTCCGCGGAGAGCGTCCGCCTGATCCGTGCCCACCGGGACATGCACGCAGCAAATGCCGCACCCGCGCCTTACTTCCCGGGAACGGCCTGAGACTTAATCATGGTCCCGTCTTCTGTTCTTGCCTTCCCTGAGACGGTTGGATTCGAAGCGCTGCCTCGTCAGCAGCAGATCCCGTAAGGAATAAAAACGATCCTCCACGCTGCCCTGCGGGATGTTCATATCCAGAGCCATGGCGCAGATATCAATCTGTTCGTCCGTGATGTTCATTCTGAGATCATCCAGAATCTTCAAACGCTCATCCGTGGAATCCGCGTCCAGAAAGGCCACGACCCTGCGGTCCAGATTCAGCTCCTCCGCTTCTTCGTCAATGGTCTTTCCCATGACGCCGGAGGGAGCCTTCGGCTCATCCTCTTCGGGATTCTCTTCCGGCACATGCGTCGTCTTCTCCTGCGCGCGCTCCGCTTCGGCGGCGCTGTCCTCTTCCCTTCTTCCGTCCCGCAGCACACCGGGCACCGGCGGACGCTCCGGGCGTTCCCGGATCGTCTCGCTCATGGGCTTCATCAACTGGAAGCGGTGGCTTTGCGGAGCGTCCGGATACTGGCTGGGATCCAGGGCTTCCATAAACATCCACAGCGGTCTGCAATAAATGGCGAAATCGCCGTACATGGCCTGATAGACCACCATCTCCTCTCCGGTTTCGGAATGCTTGCAGATCGTGACGATCTGATACAGTCTCCCCTTAAAGTGGCGGTATACTTCCTGTGGTCTCGGTTTACGCAACGTTCGTTCCTCCCCTGTTCTCAGATGATATGACCGCGGCAATCACCATTTCCACCGCGATTTTTTTGTCCAGTCTGCCGCGCTTCAGGGCCTGTTCGTTTTCGAGACAGACCTCCAGCGCACGCTTCAGCTCCGGCTGGGAAAAGCGCTTCGTCCAGCGGACATATTTGTAAACGATGCCGGGATGCAGCCCGGTCTCCTTGGCGATCTGATCATCGCCGGCGTGACGCTGCTCCAATTCCTTGACCTGCAAGAGCATGTGGAACTGCCTCGCGATCATGGCAAGAATGTGATTCGGCTCTTCCTGCGTCTGCAGCATTCTGACATACTGCCGCATGGCCTCGTCCGCGTTGCGTTCCGCCAGCGCGTCCGTCAGGGCAAAAATATATGAGGTCGTGATCCCGGAGGTGATTTTGTCCACATCCTTTGCGGTGATCTCCTCACGCCCTTCCGTATAATCAATCAGCTTGTTCAGCTCCGACTCGATATGCATCAGGTCCCCGGACAGACCGGAGAGAAAATGATCCAGCGTCCGTTCGGAAAACTTTCTTCCCGCTTTTTTCAGGCGGCTCCCGGCCCAGAGACGGATGTTTCCGGGCGTCTGCCGGTCACAGCTGATCTCCCTGCCGCGCTTGACGGCAGCCTTGTACAGCGCCGTCCGCTTGTCGATCTGTGATTCCACAAAGACCAGCACGGCCGTATCCGGCGGCTGCTTCAGCCATTCGGCCAGATCCTCGGAGCCTTTTTTGAAAAAGCCCGTCTCCTCCGCGATGACCACGCGCCGCTTCGCGAAGAAGGGCATGGTGGACGCAAAGGCGATGATCTCCTGCGGATCCGTTTTTTCGCCCTTGACCCGCAGAAGATTGTTTTCCCCGCCGCCCTCGCAAAGCGCGTTGCGGAGGTTTGTCTTCACCTGTTTGCGAAGGTATTCCTCCTCTCCCGTGATCAGATAGAGCGGACGGAAGGTGCCGGTTTTGATATCCGCGTCAATCTCCCGGCGCTGCTTCGGATATTCGGAGGGGGCTGCCTTCGCCATGGCTTATTTCTTTTTTCCCTGGTTGGCAACGGCCTCCATCTTGGCCTTCAGTGCTTCCTGATCGCCGAGATAGTAATGATTGACCGCCTTGAAATTCTCGTCAAACTCATAGACCAGCGGCACGCCCGTCGGGATGTTCACGCCGATGATGTCCTCGTCCGAGATATCATCGAAGTATTTCACCAGGGCGCGGAGAGAATTGCCGTGCGCCGCGATGATGACACGTTTGCCGGCCTCCATGTCCTTTTTGATGACCTCGTTGAAGTAGGGCACCGCGCGCTCGATCGTGATCTTTAAGGATTCCGTGAGCGGAAGCTTTTCGCGTTCCACCGTGCGGAACATGTCCTGGTTCTGCGGGGCGCGTTCGTCCGTGATCTCCAACTCCGGCGGCGTGATGTCAAAGGAGCGGCGCCAGATCTTCACCTGATCCTCACCGTATTTTTCCGCGGTCTCGGATTTGTTCAGGCCCTGAAGGGCACCGTAATGACGCTCGTTGAGCTGCCAGGCCTTCACCACGGGCAGCCAGTTGCGGTCCATCTCGTCCAGAATGTGATTCAGCGTATGGATGGCGCGCTTGAGGTAAGAGGTATAGCAGATATCGAAATCATAGCCCTCCGCCTTTAAGAGACGGCCGCCTTCCTTTGCCTCTTCATGGCCTTTTTCGGACAGATCCACATCCGTCCATCCCGTGAAGAGATTGAGTTTGTTCCATTCGCTTTCGCCGTGTCTGACAAGAACTAATTTGGTCATACATGCTCCTTTCCGTCCTGTTGATGGTTACAATACTTAATACTTCCCGCTTCTTCCCCCGAAGCTCTGGCCGGAGGAAGAGGTATGGAAGGAAGTCGAACCGCCGGTTCTTCCGCCGGAGCGGTCGTCGTCATTGTTGTGGATGGGCGTCCTCGACTGTGTCCTGTTCACAAGGATGTCCCTGGAAACGCGCAGCTCCGAAGCGCTGCTCCTGACATAACGACCGGCACCGCTCTGCTTTCTTACGCTGACGAGCTTTCTCTTTTTGCTGCTCCCGTATAACAGCGCGCCGATCGCGGCTGCAATGGGCGAAAAGACCGCGCTGTTCTTCATGCTTTCCAAAAGCCTCTCCCCGAAGGAAAGCTTCGCCGCCGGCGGATCAAACATGTACTGCGCGTCCTCCGGATGATTTTCGACATCCTCTTTCGCGAGGGACACGCCGTAGGTTGCCATGTACTGAAGATAATTGTCGCAGCCGGTGGCAAAGGTTTCATAGGCGCCGGCAAAATCATCCGCGCGCAGACAGTCGACCACCGCGTTCTCCAGATCATCCAGGGCGTCGTCCGAAATCGCCAAGGCCGCGTCCCCGTGCGTGGAAAAGGCATAATCCCTGCCGGAGGGACAATGCAAAAACAACGCGCCGGAGCGGCTTGCGCCGCGTCCGTAGCCGTTGTACCAGAAATAATCATCCGCGTAAGCCTGCGATTCCTTCCCGCCAAGATCCTGCGCGATCAGCACAAAAACGTCCGCGTTATGCGCGTTGCTGACCTCTGTCAGCAATGCGTTCAGCTCCGCTTCCTGCGCGTCCGTCAGGACATCCGCCTCATCGACGAGCAGCGGCGGTGCCGCCTTGACCGGCAGGGCAAAGCGCGCACAGACCGTCAGTGCGATCAGCAATGCCGCCGCCAGACCCGCGGCAGCCCTTGCAACTTTTTTATTCTGTAATCCGGTTTGATGTTTCATAACGTCGTTCCTATTCAGATGAATGTCTGCAGCAGTGTCAGTCCGACAAACAGTGCCACGCCGAGAATGAGCCCGAACTTCCACTTCCCCTTGCCGAGTGCCTTTTTATCCAGCGGCAGATTTCCGACGAACTTGCCGCTCTGGCCGTTCATGGCAAAGAGATAATTCTGTCCCTCCCACTGCGTCGAAAGCATCCAGACCGGGAACAGCGCGTATTGCACCTGCGCCTTGTTCCAGGTGACATAGGAGGACGCTGTCGTGACCGCCGTGTAACCGGAGACCGTGGAACGCATGGACTCCTCCGCCGTCACGCGCATGCGCTGCATGGCGCGGTCCTTGCACTGCTTATAATCCACGTCATAGCGGTCCGCGAGGTAGCCCGCGAGATAGGCCGTCGTAAAGGGCACGGCGGCCGCGGTGTCAAAGGGCTCTATGGATTCCGAAAGATCATCCGCCATTTTGGAGCTGCCGTCCACAGGGACATGCTCCATGCGGATCGTGCCCGCGCGGCGTAAGTGATAATGCTCCGTCTCCGTGTAGTTGTAATTGCGGTCGCTCCAGCTGCGGACGCGCTGGGCGTTGTAAGTCACATCCGCGTCCGCGTCCGCCGTATAGAGCCAGAAGGGGACATAGACCCCCTTGATTTCCTCGGGATGCCCCTGGGCGGAGAACACCTTCGGCACATACTTCTGGGAATTGATGTGCTTTTTGAACTGATCCACCGCCTGCTCTTTTGTCAGCTTGAAGGGGATGAGCAGATCCGGCCTGAGATCTCCGGAGAACTGCCCCTTCATCACCACGTTATTGCCGCAGTACGGACAGGCGGTCGCGCCTGTCGTGGCGTCCGCGATGATCTCCGCGCCGCAGGACTGACAGCCGTAGACGCGCATGTTGGCGTCTTCGCCGGAAGACCAGCCGTTGCCGGAAAGCTCCATCGCCTCCGCGCCCTGCTGGAATCCCTCTTCTTCTCCGGGCAGCGGCTGTGCCGTCCCCTGCATCGTATCATCCAGAGACTGCAGATCCGACATCTCAAAGACGGATTCGCAGAAGGGACATTTCATTTTCTGGAGTGTGGGATCAAACTCCAGCCGCCCGCCGCAGCTTTGGCATTTATATTCGATTACATCAGCCATTCACGATATCTCCGTCGTCAAAAGGGTCACCGCATTCCGGGCAGAACTTCGGCGGATGTGCCGGATCCTCCGGCTCCCAGCCGCACTTGTCGCACTTGTACTGGGGAATGCCGGCGGGCTTCGGTTTGCCGCAGTTCGAGCAGAACTTGCCCTGGTTGACACTGCCGCATTCGCAGGTCCAGGCGTTCACGCCGCTGGTGACGGGCATGGGCGTGCCGCAGTCCGCGCAGAACTTGCCGGTGTTTTCCTTGCCGCATTCGCATTTCCCGGCGGCTGCCTGTGCCGGCTGCATCTGCGGTGCGGGTGC
>JAFZLB010000023.1 GCA_017551665.1 Lachnospiraceae bacterium | reverse complement strand
CCGGGGCTGTCGCCGGTGCGGGATGTTCTGTCGTCTGCAGACCCGAAAGCGATGCAGGCGTCTCCGCTGTCTGCGCGGGTGCGCCCGGCTGTGCCGTCTGCGGGGCCGCGGGTCTTGCCGGCGCTGCCGCGGGTGCCGCACCCGTCTGCATGATGCGCTGTTCCAACAGCGCGTGCAGATTGTCCAGCTTTGCCTCAATGAGCGACGGCGGCTGCGCAGGATCCGCGGTCTTTGCCTTGTCCGCCGGCTGCACGGTCTGCGGCGCGTTCTCTCCCACCTTCAGCGGCGGAATCTGTCCCGAGGCGGCGGCCCTTGCCAGTCCTGCCGTGGACGGCATCGGCGGTTGTTTCGCCTTCCCGTCCTCCGGGCGGACCTGCTGCCTCGCGGAGCGTTCCTCCTCTTCCAGCGCCACCGTCACCTCATAACGCTGCGGCTTCATAAACGAAAAGAAACCGGAACGCTTCAGGGGTCTGGTATTCATAATCACCACATTCTCGCCCAGTTCTTTTTTCGCAAGTGCGGTGGCTTCCTCTTCGGTTTTTCCCGTAAACTTCTTTATAACCATTATGCGCTAATCATTCCCACACTTTGTAACTCAATATTCGGCTCGACCTCATTGTACGAAACCACAATGAGATCCTTGTAATAATCCTGCGTCATGCGCTTGAAGTACATACGCACGATGGGGCTCGTCATGACGATGGACGCCTTTCCGGCCTGCTCCAACTTGGCGGTTTCCTTGCCGACGCTGTTTAAGACGGCCCTTGTCTTCTCCGGCGAAAGCGTGATGTACGCGCCGTTCTCCGTCTGCTTGACGCTGTCCATGATCTCCTGCTCCAGCTTCGGATCCAGGGTCACGACCGTTGTCGTGTCTTCCTGCATGAAGTATTTTGTGGAGATTGCGCGCTTCAGGGACTGGCGGACGTACTCCGTCAAAATGTCCGTGTCATGCGTACCCGGCGCATAGTCCGCGAGCGTTTCGAAAATGGTCACAAGGTCTCGGATGGAAATGCCTTCGCGCAGCAGGTTCTGCAGCACCTTTTCGATCTCGCCGAGACTCATGAGCTTCGGCGTCAGCTCGTCGACCAGTGCCTCGTGGTTTTCCTTTAAGTTGTTGACGAGATTCTGCACATCCTGACGTGTCAGCAGCTCCGCGATGTGCTCGCGGATGACTTCCGTCAAATGCGTCGCGATGATGGACGGCGGATCCACGACGGTGTAGCCGTAGGATTCCGCACGCTCACGCTGCGATTCCGTAATCCAGATCGCGGGCAGATGGAAGGACGGTTCGAAGGTCGGGATGCCGGTGATCTCTTCTTCCACATGTCCCGGGTTCATCGCCATGTAATGATCGAACAAAATCTCTCCCTCCGAAATCTGGATACCCTTGATCTTGATGATGTACTGGTTCGGGTTTAACTGAATGTTGTCGCGCAAACGGATGATGGGCACAACCGTACCGAGCTCCAGCGCGATCTGTCTGCGGATCATGACAACGCGGTCCAGCAGATCTCCGCCCTGGTTGACATCCGCCAGCGGAATGATGCCGTAGCCGAATTCCAATTCGATGGGATCCACCTGCAGCAGTGTGTTGACGTTTTCGGGTTTGCGCACTTCCTCCGCTTCCATGACCTCTTCCTCGGCCACTTCCTGTTCCACCTCCGCGACCACCATGGAACGCTGCATGGCGCGTCCGGCAAGGACAAACATAACGCCGATCATCAGGTACAACAGATCCGGCAGCGGACTAAACAGACCGATGCCCGCGATGACGCCGCCCACAAGGTACAGCGCCTTCGGAATGCCGAAGACCTGTCCGATGATGGCCTGTCCGAAGTCCGCCTCTCCCGCGCCCTTTGTGACAAGGATACCGGAAGAAAGCGCGATACAAAGCGAGGGGATGGAGGACACAAGACCGTCGCCCATCGTTAAGATGACGTATTTGTCCACCGCTTCGGAAAACTCCAGCCCCATCATCAGCACGCCGAGGGCGATACCGCCGATCAGGTTGACCGCGGTGATGATGAGACCCGCCGTCGCGTCTCCCTTGACGTATTTCGTGGCACCGTCCATGGCGCCGAAGAAGCTGGCCTCGTCCTGAATCTTCTGTCTGCGTGCCGCGGCTTCGGCGTCTGTGATGGCACCGGTATTTAAGTCCGCGTCAATGGCCATCTGCTTACCGGGCATGGCGTCCAACGTGAAACGCGCGCTGACCTCGGAGACACGCTCCGAGCCTTTGTTGATGACCATCATCTGCACGATGACGAGGATGATATAAATGATGCCGCCGACGATGAGATTGCCGCCGCCGACGAAGGAACCGAAGACGCGGATGACCTCACCGGGTTCACCCGTCGTCAGGATCAGTCTTGTGGAAGAAACGTTCAGTGCGATACGGAACACCGTTGTAAACAGCAGCAGCGTCGGGAAGTTGGACATATCCAGCACCTCCCGCGAGAACATGCAGGTGAACATGATGGTGAAGGACAGCGCCATGTCAAAGGCCAGCAGCAAATCCATCAGGAAGGGCGTGATCGGGATGATGAGCATCACGATCGCCGCGACCAGATAAAGCGCTACACCGTAATCAAAGAATCTGGTTTTGAATTTCCCCGCTGTCATGATCTGTCTTTACACCTTCCCCTGCAGGTGATACACAAAAGCCAGCACCTCCGCAACTGCCTTATACAGCTCCGGCGGTACCATTTCCCCGATATCCACATTGGCATATAACATCCGCGCAAGCGGCTTGTTCTCCACGATCTCGATATGATGCTCCCCGGCCACATCCTTGATGCGCTGCGCGAGATGTCCCGCGCCCTTGGCCAGCACGACGGGTGCGGGAAACTTCTCCGCGTCATACTGAATGGCGACGGCGAAGTGATCCGGGTTGGTGATGACGACATCCGCCTGCGGCAGCTGCTGCATCATGCGGCGCATGCTCGCCTCGCGCATCCGCTGGCGCTGCTTCGCCTTGATCTGCGGATCACCCTCATCACTTTTCATTTCATCCTTGACTTCCTGTTTGGTCATCTTCATGTCTTCGCGGAACTTGCGCTTCTGGTAGATATAATCCACCACTGCCACGATGACATAAAAGAGCGAAATCCGTATGCCGAGACCGACGATAATATCCTTCATCAGGGACATGGCCTGACGCAGGGGCATATCGTACAACAGGAAAATGGATTCTTCTCTCCCTGTTAAATAATTATACACAACAAACGATATGATTACAATCTTAACTATAGAAAGAAGCAGATTAAAAAGAGACTGCTTCGAAAAGATTTTTTTGATGCCGCTGATGGGATTCATCTTGGAAAACTTCGGCTTAAAGGGCTTTGTAACAATTTTCCACTTGAACTGCACCTTGTTGCCCAAAAACGAGACCACCACACCCACGGCCAGGAAGGGCGCCATCCAGACCATTGCGTTGGTCAGCATCTCAACAAACAGCGCACGCATATTTCCGAAGGGCATTTCCCCGTGATACAGCGTTGTCACTTCGTCCATGCGGTTATAAATCGCCGGGAAAAAAGTTTCGGCACGGAAAGCGAGCGAGGACGTCCAGAACTGAATCAGCAAAAAAAACGTCAGCAGGGATGCCGCCTGGACGACTTCCTTGGACTTCGCCACCTGTCCCTTGTTACGGGCTTCCCGCAGCCGTTTGGCGGTGGCGGGCTCCGTCTTTTCGCCGCCGGGACCCTCCTTCGCGAAGAACTGCAGGTTATATGCAATTAAGAGTTTCTTTTCCAGCATCATGTTCTACACACTGCTCATGGCACTGATGAACTGTTCCATCAACGCGCGCATGTTCCGTAAGATAAAGTCCGCGGCGCTGCCCAGCATGCCCGCGGTAATGAAAAGAATCGTCAGGCCGGTCAGTACCTTGATCTGGATACCGACGGCAAACATGTTCATCTGCGGTGCCACCTTCGCCAGCACGCCCAGCGTGATGTTCAGGACAAAGGTCACGATAAACACCGGCAGGGCCACGCGGAAGCCGATGACAAAAAAGTTTTTCAAAAAGGCGGTCATGGCCAGCACAAAGGAATCATCCCGCAACACCACACCGTTTAAGGGAATCCACTGATAGGATTCCGCAAGTGCCGAAAACATGTACCGGTACATCCCGCTGACGATCATCATCGTCATGAACACCTGGGAGTAAATCGTACCGCTGACCGTGACCTGACTTCCGGAGGTCGGGTCCATCATCGTCACCATGGACAGACCCGCCATCATGTCCACCACCTGTCCGGCGATGGCCGTCACCTGCAGGCAAATCTGGGCCGCAAAGCCTAAGATCAAACCACAGAGCACCTCCTTGATGACGATGACCGCATAGCCCACGACGGAGGAATAAATCAGCTCCTCCTTCGGCACGCTGCCGACCAGGAGCACCGACAGCAGCACGGAAAAGCCAATCTTCACCGTGTTGGACACGCCGGTGTTCTGCCCGCCGATCAGCGGTGCCACCGCCACAAAGGCTGTGATTCTCGCGAATATCAGCAAATAGTGCAGCAAATTCGCGTAAGTAAACGTGTACGCGATCATCTGATATACACGCTGAAGCTGTTCCAGAGACCGGTGATGAAATCCGTGATCTCCGTCGCCATCCAGTTACCGAGGACGATGATGGCCATGAAGATGGACAGCACCTTCGGCACAAAGGTCAGCGTCTGTTCCTGGATAGAGGTGGCGGTCTGGAACACGGAAACGATCAGACCGACACACAGAGAAATCAACAGCACCGGCGAACCGACCTTAATGATCAGCCATAAGGCTTCCGATACAATTTGGGATACATCTCCGACTGACATAAGCTACCCCCCTAATAAAACGTTCTTACAAGATTCCCGATGATCAGATTCCAGCCGTCCGCGAGAATGAAGAGCAGAATCTTGAACGGCATGGAAATTGTCGTCGGCGGCAGCATCATCATACCCATACTCATCAGGACACTGGCCACGACCATGTCGATAACGATGAAGGGCACATAGATGACAAAGCCGATGATAAAGGCCGTGCGCAGCTCACTCACAATGAAGCTGGGGATCAGCACCTCCAGCGGCACGCTGTCCGGCTCGCCGTCCCAGGTGTAGCCCCCGATCTCCATGAACATCACGACGTCCTTTTCCTGGGTCTGCGTCGCCATGAACACGCGGAAGGGCTCTACGGCCGCCTCAAAGGCCTCCGCCTGATCAATCCGTCCCTCATCCAGCGGCACCACCGCCTTGGCCCAGGCCTCGCTTAAGGTCGGACGCATGATGAAGAAGGTCAGAAACAGCGCGACAGCCATCAGCACGAGGTTGGGCGGCGAGGTCTGTGTATTGAGCGCGGCTCTTGTAAAGTGAAGGACGATCACGATACGGACAAAGCTGGTGAGCATCACCAGCAGCATCGGCGTAATCATGATGAGTGTGAGGGTGATCATGATGCGCAGGGCACCGTTTAAGGTCCCGTTGCCTTCCCCCCAGGTGACCGTCACCATATTGGCGATGTTGAGATCCGACAGATCCTCATCCTCGCCCGCCTCGTCGATCGGCGTGCGGTCGTCCTGCGTGCCCGTCGGCGGCGGATCATCCGCCGCGTATGAGGATGTTGCCGGATAAAAAAAGAGAAGAAAAGTTACCATCAGCGCCAATAGAATTGCACTGATCACCGCCTGCCTGACAAGCGCCGGTAACCGATTCTCCCCCTCAAACTTTTTCAATTATTTCCCCTGTCTTTTCCGCCCGGTATGAGGCGCCGGAAAAGCCCCGAAAATCCTTTCCCGCCCGTCTCTCCCGGGCCCTGGATGATGATATCGTCCTTATCCAGTTCCGCCAGCACATGGATTTCATCCTTGCCGACGGAAATCGCGAGGTACTTTTCCCCGACCCGTATGATGGAGATAAACTTGGACGGTGCGATGCGGCAGCTTTCGATCACTTCCACATTGGCGCCGAAGTTTTTGGCCTTCTGGTAACCGGCCAGCCACTTCGACACGAAATACGCCATCGCGATAACAATGACGAAGAGGATCAGCACAGTGACCAGCTGAAGCGTGGACTGCCACTCCTGCGGCATTATCCGATAACCTTTTTCACCGCCTCAAGAACACGATCCGCCTGGAAGGGCTTGACGATAAAGTCTTTCGCTCCCGCCTGGATTGCCTCGATAACCATGGCCTGCTGACCCATCGCGGAGCACATGATGAC
The DNA here is from genome assembly GCA_017551665.1 of Lachnospiraceae bacterium. Lineage (GTDB taxonomy): Bacteria > Bacillota > Clostridia > Lachnospirales > Lachnospiraceae > Butyrivibrio. Next base: position 644 of record JAFZLB010000023.1, on the reverse strand, counting down.
GCACGCGTTGGCGTCGCCCGCCTTGATGTTCTTCAGGGCCTGGATACCGTCCATTTCCGGCATCGTGATGTCCATCAGCACGAGATCCGGCTTAAGCTCGTTGTACTTTTCAACTGCCTTGGCGCCGTTCTCCGCTTCCCCCGCAACGTTGTATCCGTTCTTGGACAGGATGTCTTTGATCATCATCCGCATGAACGCCGCGTCGTCGCAAATCAGTACATTCTTAGCCATTCTTCCTTCTCCTTTGGTTACTTGATTATTTCTGTGACCCTCACGCCGAAGCTTTCCTCGATCACAACTACCTCGCCTTTTGCAACATATTTTCCGTTGACCAGTACGTCGACCGGTTCACCGGCGATTTTGTCCAGCTCAATGATCGTGCCGGGCGAAAAATCCAAAATATCCGATATGGGTTTGATCGTGCGGCCAAGCTCCACGGTCACATCCAGCGGCACGTCGTGGATCAGCTGGATGTTGGCGCCGCCGGCCAAAGCATTCATGTCCACCCCGAAGGACTGGAACTGTGCCGGCTGCACATTCATGTTGGCCATGGGCTGTGCCATCATCGGCATCGGCATTGCGTAGCCGCCCGCGGGCATCTGCCCCTGCATCGGCGGCGCTGCCATTCCCGGCGCCATTCCCAT
>JAFZLB010000022.1 GCA_017551665.1 Lachnospiraceae bacterium | reverse complement strand
CCCAAAGAAGCGGATGTGAAGGGCTGCAAAGCGGCGGCCATTGATCCTTTTTTCGGGGAAGAATCACTGCTTGCGATGGCGCTTTGCCAACGTCATGGCATCCCGTATGTGACTATTGACAGTCCCCATGATTCTCCCTTGCACCAGAATGCAGCTGTCAACGTGGTTTCCAAAGAATGCACTTCACAGCATTACCCGGATATGGAGCCGGAAGAAGTGATAAAGTGCTTGATGGAAACAGCCTCGGGGCTCACCATCCTCACCCAGGGCGGCGGCGATATGCTGTACGGAAGGCGTGGGGAATCCATCCATCGCATGAAGCCGTTTTCCGTAGAGGTCAAAAGCACGTTAGGCGCGGGCGACACCTTCAAAGCCGGGTGCGTCTATGGCCTGCTGCACGGCATGTCGGATGACGACCTGGTTCGCTTCGCCAGCGCCTGCTCCGCTATCGCTATTACCAGATTCCCGTTGCCGCTGTATCCGCCTATGCTGGAGGAAGTGCAGGCGTTGATTGAACGCAAAGAATGGAAATAATTACAAGAAAAGGTGAGATGAACAGGTGAGCAGGATCGTCGTGCTGGTGGGCAGCGTGCGCAGGGAAGGGAACACGGAATTGCTGGCCAAAGCCTTCGCGGAGGGGGCCGGAAAACGGCATGAGGTGGAGCTTGTGTCCGTGGCGGATTACAGTATTCATCCCTGTCTGGGATGCAATCGCTGTTATTCCGCGGAAGGAAACCGGTGCGTCCAACAGGACGACATGGAGAAAATCTATGAAAAGCTCAAAGGGGCGGATACCCTCGTCATTGCTTCGCCGGTCTATTTCTATGGCGTCAGCGCGCAGCTCAAGGCACTGATCGACCGGCTTCACACCCCCATGCGGAAGCAGTTTCCCATCAGGCGGCTGGGCCTGATCCTGGTGGGCGCGGCGGAGCTTCCCGATCTGTTCGATCCCATCCTGGCGCAATATCGGATGGTCCTCCGCTTCTTCGGCCTGGAGGATATCGGCTGCGTTCTTATGCGCGGAGCAAAGGAAAAAGGGGATGTCCTGCAAGGAGATGGGCCGAAACAAGCCTATGATTTGGGAAACGGGCTGTAATCAACAATGGGAGGAATATACATGACGAAAAAAACGATCCAGGAGAACCAAACCCTGATCGCGTTCTGGGACAAAGCCTTCGCTCTATCCGAAGAAGATCAAAAGCAGATGCTTGAAGGCGGCGGGTCGGATTGGAAGGAAATCGCGCCTTCCGAAAAGCTTTATCAAGCCGCCTGTTCTTTGGGAAAACGAAACAAGGTGCTGGATTACGGCTGTGGAAACGCATGGGCCAGTATCATTGCCGCGAAAAGCGGCTGTGCGGACGTAACGGCCGCGGACGCGGCCCCCGGCGCTGTTCAGGCAGCCCGGCTTTATGCCGCGCGTTACGGCGTCGCGGATCGTGTTCATGCAGTCTGTTCTGATTTAAACTGGCTGCAAAGCGTCCCTGACGGCACGTTTGACGGCTTGATCTGCTCCAACGTGCTGGACGTGGTACCGACGGAAACCGCGGAAGAAATCCTCCGGGAGTTGGCGCGCATCCTGACGCAGGACGGAACCGTGATCGTCGGGCTGAATTATTATCTGTCCCCGGAGGCGGTCGCCGCAAGGGGCATGGTTTTGGAGGACGGCAAACGGCTGTATATAGACGGCGTTCTTCGGCTCGTCTCCCGGACGGATGAGGAATGGGCGCAGATCTTTTCGCCCTGGTTTACGGTCGAAAAGCTGGAGCATTTTGCGTGGCCGGGAGAAGCGAAAGAAACAAGACGCCTGTTCTGGCTGCGGAAACGGGAGGACGATTAATATGTTGATTGGAATTATCGGAGAGAATTGCAGCGGGAAATCGACGCTGGCAGCCTGTATCAGGGATGTGATCGGGGCGGAAATCATCACGGGGAAGGATTATTTGAGGATGGCCAAATCAGAGCAGGAGGCGAAAAGGCTGTTTCAGGAAAAGCTGAAACGCGCCGTTGACGGAAGCAATATCATTTATGTAATTGCTGATCCGGAGCACGCTGCCCTGCTGCCGGAGGCTGCAATCTGAATCTTGGTCAGCGCCGATCTGGATACGATCAAGGAACGCTTCAGGGCGAGGATGCGCGGCGTGCTGCCCGGCGCGGTGGAGCGGATGCTGGAAAGCAAGCACGGCATGTTTGACAGCGGAACATATGATTACCGATTCGATGGAGCATCCGGCGACGCCGCCGCGTTATGCGGGCAGTTGATAAATCGGACATAATGGAAAGCAGGTGACATAAAGATGAAACAGGAAATCATCGCCGGGATCATTTTGGGCGTTATGGGACTGAGCATGCTGCTCCTGCCCGCCAAAACGCTTTGGAAGATCACGGAAAAGTGGAAAACAAAAGGGGCCGGTCAGCCTTCAGACAAATACATTGTCATCATGCGGATTTTAGGCGTCGTGTTTGCCGCGGTCGGCGGCGGGCTGCTGATATGGGGCTAACCCTGACGGTCTATTTCGACGATCCCTT
>JAFZLB010000021.1 GCA_017551665.1 Lachnospiraceae bacterium | reverse complement strand
TGTTACAATTCAGCGCCCAGCCAAATAAGGGAATAGCCTGCTGAGAAGTAATCCAGCGCATGTGAGGCAAAACGCCAGAAACTCAAAAAAACTTGAAATTTCTGGCGTTTATCTCTTGCATTTGAAATAGGTATGTGTTATAATAAAGGCATACCTATTTGAAAGGAGGACTCTCATGTCAATCGTTTACAACAAAGACAAACGTTCCGGGATTACCTACGCTTATGAATCCACCTCCTACTGGGACAAAGAGAAAAAAATGCCGCGCTGCCGCCGAACCCTCATCGGGAGAGTTGACCCTGAAACAGGTGAAATCCGTCCGACGGATGGGCGCTGCCGCAGGAACAGCCCGTACAACAAACAGGAGCCTACCGAAACGGAAAAGATCATGGAACGACTCCGCGGCATGAAAGTCAGTGAACTGAAAAAGGAAATCGTCCGGCTTGAACTTGAACTGAACGAGTTGAAAAAGCAGACAGAGAAAAACGCGAAGGTAAAACAACGCGGCAGGAAGGATGGATGAGCGAAGTTTCTGAACGTATCTGGTTTTTGAAATTTCAGATTTCCGTACTGCGAAGACAGGTCGAATCCTTCAGGAACGGCCATAAGTTTCAGACACTCCGAAATGAATACGAATCAGTCTGCAGAAAGAAGGATTGTGAAATCCGACGATTAAAAAAGGAACTTGCGGACGCACATGAACAGATCATTACTGTTCGAAAGAATTGGAGCGAGATATTTGATGACCTGTCCAGGGAAACAGATCGGAAAGTTGCCATTGAACAAAAGATGTTGGCCGAGATGGAGGAACGGGCGCTCCGTGCGGAGCGTCAAAGAGACGAGGCACTTGATAAGGCAAAAGAATGGCGCGCAAAGTACTACGAACAGTCCGCAAAACTGGAAGAAGCGGAAGGTCTCATCAAAAAGCTTACAGCACAGGTTAACAAAGACTTTCAGAATTCTTCCATCCCCTCTTCTCAACAAGGGGCGTCAAGAAAAAAGATCCCGAACAGCAGAGAAAAAACGGAGCGCAAGGTAGGCGGGCAGCCGGGACACAAGGGACATCGCCTGACGCAAAGAACACCGACAATAAAACATCGGCTCCCCGATCCGGAAAAATATGTGAAAGATCCGGATTATTACAAAACTGAAGAAACCGTAAAACGGCAAAAAATCATCCTGAATGTCAGCGTGGAAGTAGTTGAGTACGAGGCTTCGGTTTTCAGACACAGGGAAACCGGAAGCCGGGTTCATGCAGACTTCCCGGAGGGCTATGATACGGATATCAGCTATGATGCTTCCGTAAAAGCGTTTGCATTCCTTCTCGCAAACGAAGGAAACGTATCTGCTGGTAAGATAAAAACTATCTTGCATGAGATCACAAAGGGAAAGATCGATATTTCCGAAGCGACAATCAACGGTCTGTGCCGCGAGTTTTCCATGAAGTCGGAAGAGGAACAGGATAAAAACCGCAGCGAACTCATGTCATCGCCTGTCCTGAATACAGATTTCACGACCTCAAATGTGAATGGGGAAACGAAACAGGTACTAATCATTGCCTCACCGGTCGCGAATGCGCTCATGATGATCGGCAGAGATAGCAAGGGGCACAAAGGCATCCTCGGAACACCTATCGAAACCTATGTGGGAACGCTGGTACACGATCACGACAGAACGTTTTATAATTACGCCATCCGCCATCAGGAATGCATGCAGCACAATATCCGTTATCTGATCGGCAGCATAGAAAACGAACCGGACCTCAAGTGGAATAAAAAGATGCACAAGCTGATAAAAGAAATGCTCCATTACCGTAATTCTCTTGCGGTCGAAGAAAATCTTGATCCAAAAGTTGTTAGCCGGTTTGAAAAGCAATATGACAAGATCCTTGATCTGGCAAGGCAAGAGTATGAGTATGAACCGCCAAGCGAATACTACAAAGAAGGATACAACCTGTATCTTCGACTTGGCCGGTATAAAGAGTCAGAGCTGTTATTTCTCCACGACAAGAGTGTTCCGACAAACAATTCTCTTGCCGAACGTCTTGCGAGGGTGGTCAAACGAAAACAAAAGCAGGCGATTGTCCTTAGGAGCGATGAAAATTTCCGGGCCCTATGCAACAGCATAAGCTTGATTCAAACGTTTCGATATCAGGATGAGGAAAACCTGTTTCAAAAGGTTGCTGAAATCTTTGCCCGTCCCAAGCCGGCGCCGATATCCTCTCAACCAGTTTAATACACAGCAACATGAACGGTCGGTGTCACAATGAATGACACCGGTCTTCTAAATCATGGCTGGGCGCTGAATTGTAACTATACATTAAAACTATCATACAAAACCGAAGCCGGTTTTACAAGATCATTACAAAATATGATACAATAGAATTATACAGGGAAAGGAGAGGCCGCATGAAGCAACAGCACTTTGACACCCTGATTATGAAAACAGCGGAGGATTTTCGAAGGTTAAAGCACCTCCACGGACGGGTGGCCGATTATATTACCAACGGCAAATTGTATTTTGTAGGCAATGCTGAGGTTGTGTCTTTGGCGGAAGAAAGTGGAGACGATCGGATCTGTGCGATTGATGAGGACACACTTCTTCCCTTTGCCGAGGTTCACTCCTGCATAAAAAGGCAGATGGAACCGGTGCTGCAGGGAAGGGACCTGCCCCGCGGTATTACTGGATGGTATTACCAACAGTTCCTGAAGTGGGAATACGCAAAACACTGTAATGACGAATATTACCTGGTCTGGGATGGCGATACCATTCCCTGCCGGCCTTTGTCTATGTTCCGCAAAGAGGACGGGAAGCCCTATTTCGATTTAAAGTACGAATATCACGAGCCATATTTCAAGACGCTGGAAACTATCCTTCCCGGTATGAGCCGCGTGATCGGACGTTCTTTCATTTCCGAACACATGTTAATCAACCGGGAGATTTGTCTTCAGTTGATAAAGGATATTGAATCCAACGAAGATCTGCCCGGCAGGTATTTCTGGGAAAAGATTATCCACGCCATTCCGGCGAATATGATTCAGAACAGCGCCTTCAGCGAATTTGAAACCTATGGTACCTACGTAGCTCTCAAAAAAAGCAGTGCCTATATGCTCCGGGACTGGCACAGTTTCCGTCTCGGAGGCGAATTCTTTGATCCGTTGACGATCTCAGACCGAGATTTTTCCTGGCTCGCAAAAGATTTTGACGCCATTTCTTTTGAGAAAGGAATGAGCGTCCGGGAGGATCATAAGAACCTGTTCGATAACCCGGACTACCAAGAAAAACTCTCTCCGGCACAGATGCTTCAGATTGCGCAGGAGGAGTTTCAGGAAGGTTATAAAGAGGTGTGGGGAGCGCCGTCAGGGGAACAGCCCAACAGTACAACAAAACCATTTGACAACGAAACGGTTATTGACTACAAAAAAGAAAAGCTTCGCTATTTGTCGGAGGACACCTACCTCCTCTACGAAAAGTTGGGCGACAATCTGATGGAAAAAAACACCGATCAGGCATTTTTATGCTATGAGAATGCGGCCTTTTTATGCGAAACCTCAGAGGACGAAAAGACCCGCCTGCGGAAAAAAGCACAACATCTGAAGGAAGGCGGACATGTCAATGTAAAGCCTGTTGCCATCATCATTTTGTCCTACAATAATCAATATCTGATGCGGTGTTGCCTGGAGAGTATCCGTAGTCATTGCAACACAGAAGCCTGTGGTGTTATGGTATTGGACAACGCTTCCTCGGACGGTGTGACGGATTGGCTGAAAAAACAGGACGATATCTCATTGCTTCTCAGTGATGAAAACCTGGGTTTTCCGGCAGGAAACAATACCGCTCATGAAACAATCCACGAAGATTATGACATCATGCTGCTGAACAATGACACAAGGATGACGCCGAACGCTCTGTTTTGGCTGCGTATGGGACTTTATGAAAGCCCGCGAGTCGGGGCCACGGGATGTCTCTCCAACTATTCCGACCGCTGTCAGACAAAGGATGTTACCTTCTCCTTTCCGGAACAGTACGTGGCGTATGGCGCAGAAATAAACGTTCCCATCCCTCACCCCTACGAAGAACGAAGCATTCTCGGAGGATTCGCAATCCTCATCAGAAGGGATGTTTTGAATGAAATCGGTCTTTTCGATGAAGCATTCAGTCCCGGCTATTATGAAGATACCGATTTGTGTCTGCGGATTCGCAAGGCAGGATACCGTCTGAACATTTGCTGTAACAGTTTTATTTATCACGCCGGCAGCCAAAGCTTCATCAAACGTACCGATCTGAATGACATGATTGACCGGAACAGAAAATACATCATATCCAAATGGGGGTTTGACAGTTTGCTGCATTTGGCCTTTTCCGAAGCAGAGCAGCGACAGATTTCAAAAATCGAACGAACTGCCACTGATGATTTCCGCGTGTTGCAAATTGGAAGCGGTTGCGGTTCGGGGCTTGGGAAACTGAAGTATCTCTTTCCGGAAGCGCTGGTCATCGGCATAGAAAAAGAAGAGAAGGCAGCTGCGCTTAGCATAGACGGTTGCGTCACTTTGGTGCTGGATTGGAAAACGGAGCGACTACCCTTTGCGCACGGCTTCTTTGATTATATTCTCGTAAATGACAGGGAGGGCAAAGAAACCGATGCCGCACTCGCATCTTCAAGGCTTGAGTGTTATCTTCGAAAAGACGGTGTTTTGTTGTTATAAGAATCCACAACAGAAATCAGCGGAGGTCTGCAACATGTCTGTTGAGATGAATGAACTGTTAGAGCACATCAGATTGAGCTACCAACTGGGGGAGCGTCTGTACACCGAACTTCGTGACAAAAGACCCGCCGATGCAGATGTCATTATCTCTCCGAGGCAAATCGGCGACACGATCTGGTTATGCGCCTTTGCAAAAAGCTACAAGGCACAGTACAACAGCAAACGTATCCTCATGGTAATACCGGAGAGTCAGAAAGACTTTATGCAGTTCTTCCCCTCTGTTGACCTTGTGCTGCCGGTCGATTCCGTGGATATGGATTCTTTACGCATCTTTATCGGCATCAATGAACTCTGGAAGGACTCTCATGTTGTGTACGCACACATGCCATTTTCGGTAGCGATCAGCAAAAACGGCGTTTTCTTTCATGAACACTCTGATACGAACTCCATGCTGGAAATCACCAGAGCAGCTTTGGGACTCACGGAGAATGCCGTTGTGGAACGTATGACCGTTCCACAAAAGCCCTTCTCCGAAGCGTTGCAGGAGCGTTACCGAAACGCCGTCATGCTGGTGCCCGGTGCCAATTCCCTCAAACAGATTCCTGCATCATTCTGGAACACACTTTCTCGCAGTTTGCGGGAAAAAGGAATCCGGCTTTACTCAAATTACAACGGTCTGGACTGTGAGCACGTCGTTGAGGGAACTGAGCCGCTCGCTTCTTCTTTTTCGGAATTGGTCGAGTTATGTCGTTATTTCAGAGCCTTTGTGTGTATGCGCAGCGGCATCTGCGATTTAATCGCAGGCACAGATGCAAACCTGATCTGTCTTTGGCCAACTCATGAAAGAAACGGTGATCTTTCCGTTCATCCCGCCCAGCAAAACCATGCAGATCTATCGGTATTGGGAAGAACCAAGGGCATCTGGAATTATCAGTTTCAGCCGGATATGGAGACAGAACTGATATCACAAATCATCAGCATCATTTAGGAAAGGTGATCGCATGAGCAAAATCTATGAGTTTGTTATTATCGGTGCGGGACTGGCAGGCCTAACCTGTTGCAAAAAACTTCGTGAAAAAGGCGTAGAAAACCTGATCGTACTCGAAAAAAATGACGCACCGGGAGGGCTTTGCACAACAAAGGTCATTGATGGGCATATTCTGGACGTCGGAGGCGGGCATTTTTTCAACTCGCGCTTTCCCGATGTGTTGGAATATGTCTTTTCCCACTTACCAAAGGATGAGTTCAATTACTATGAACGTGTTTCAAAAGTCGAAATTGACGGTCACACCATTGACTATCCCATCGAATCGAATGTCTGGCAGCTCCCGCTCGAAAAGAGAATTGACTATTTGATTTCCATCATCCGCAACGGCGAATCCCTTGGCAAACCGGAACCGCAAAACTTTGAAGAATGGATTCGTTGGAAGCTTGGAGACAAAGTTTGCGAAGAATACATGATTCCCTATAATGAGAAACTGTGGGGTGTAATGCCGCAGGAAATGGATGTAGACTGGCTGTATAAAATCCCGAACGTAAACGTCAGAGAGGTGCTTCAATACTGCCTTGAAAGCAGACAGGATGTGACAAAGTTTCCTGCGCATATTCATTTTTATTATCCAAAGAAAGGCGGATTTGGATGTATTGTTGACGCAATCGCCAAAGATGAAATGCCGTTTATAAAATGTAATACAAAAGTAACCTTGCTTGAAAGGCGTGATGATTTATGGCTGATCAATGGAGAACTGCAGGCGAAAAACGTCATCAACACAACGCCTTGGAATGATTTGTTTTGTGCGCTTGGATCGCCGGAAGAACTGCGGGAGGATTTTTCCCGCATCCGGTATAATCGTATTGTCGTTTCACTGTATGAAACGGAATATGATGTCAACTGGCATTGGCGTTATGTTCCTGATAAAAGAAAGCCGTTTCACAGGGAGTTCTACATTTCGAACTTCGCGCAAGCGTCAAAGAAAGGCGGGATGTATCTGGAAACAGGCGAAGGCCGATTTATTGACAATACGGTTCAAATCAACGGCGCCTCATCCAAAGGCGACTTTATTACGGATGCCGCTTATCCGATCCCCGTACTCGGTCACAAACAGGCCATAACAAATATTCTGACGTACTTCAGACCTCTACGGCTTTTCGGTGTCGGAAGATGGGGGCAGCATGAGTATCAAAATGCCGACGTTTCCATGCATGAGGCAATTCAATTTGTTGAGCAACTGGAACGATAGGAAAAATGACATGCAACAAACGTCTCCGCCTGATAATATGGTACAATAATCTGAAGGAGGACAGAAACCGATGGAGCTCTCACTCAGCCAGAAACTGCATAAAGAGCGGGAACAGTTGCGTTCCTTTTGTATGAGGCACAACCGCATCCGTGTCTTTGGCTCCGGGGATACTGCGATTCTGATGCAACGGCATCTGCAGGAAGAAGGCGTCTGCATTCATGATTTTATTGTGGCAGATGCGGACTATACCGTGGATACCTTTTGCGGAAGACCGGTTTGCCGCTATTCCGACGCACACTTTGAGCGTACGGACGGCCTCATCCTTGCTGTAGCGCACTGGATGCAGGAACTTCTGATTCCCGAATTTGCAAAGCGGAAGGATATACCCGGTATCTACCAGCAGTCAATCTATGGCAAGAACGAAGGGCTGATTTTTGACGCGAGCATGATCTATTCGCATTACATCGGCGAAGGGAATCCGGAGGGTTATTTCGCCCGCTTTACGGAACTCGATCGGATCGGTGCTGAAAAAAACACGGACAAAGCACATAAAATACACAATTATCTCAATAAATATGAATTCTATCTGCGCCATTTGAAGGAACAGACTTTTACGCTGTTGGAACTCGGGATCTTTAACGGCTCGAGCCTTAGGATGTGGGAGGAATTCTTTCCGAACGCCCGCATTATCGGCGTTGATATTGACGAACGTTGCGCTTCCATGGGCGGGGATCGTACGAAAGTGATTATTGATGATCTCTCCCTGATAGATACTTTGGAATCACTGAAGTCCTACACACCATCCGTCATCATTGATGATGCCTCTCATGTCTGGAGTCATCAGATCAAATCGCTCTGTACCCTATTCCCCGTATTGCCCCACGGCGGGATTTTTATCATGGAAGACCTTGAAACAAGCTTTTCCGCCTACCGCCATAAAAACTACAACGACGCCTCCATCAGCTGTTACGCCTTTCTCTCTGAGATCGCATCTTCCGTCACGGGAGGCGAAAAGCCGTTGTTATCCGATCGGCCGCAGTCGATCGCACAATTTGCGCCGGAAATTGAAGCCATTGCCAGGGAAACCGAACTGATCAGTTTCCTGAAGGGCAGCTGCATCCTGATCAAACGATAAAGCAAAGATGATAAAGAACAAAACCCCGGAAGAATATCTTGCACTTTTAGAGGTTCTGGAGCGGACGGCCCCGCGTGACAGGGCGTTTCATCAGGATGTGCGCAGCCGTGCGGACGCCGCCCTGGCTGCGGGGGATGCCTTCGCCTTTGTTCAACTGCGAGAGATCTTCGAAACGCCGGAGCATCGCCAGATTCTCTCCCGGTCTTCTGAATTGATGAAGTTTCGTTATATCATCGGTGCCGTCCGGCATGAGATGGAGTTGCGGCTGCCCCTGTTCACCCGAAGCATTTCTTCCTATGACGAGCTTATGGAACGATATGAACACACTACCCTGTACCTGCGCCGTCTGGAATTTGATCTTGAAGAGCCTTTTGCGACGGAAGCGTTGCAGTTTCTTCGCGAAGAGAGCATTTCGTCCTTTGCCGTTTCCGCTATTATTTACAACATCGTCTCTCATCTCGGTCACCGGGAAAAGGTTCTGCTGAAGCTGGCGGAGGATGCCCTGAACCGCGGACGAAGCATGGATGCATACAGTTTTTTGAATGTCATCGAATCTCCTTCGGAAAGCACGGCTTTGTTAAAAGAGGAAATCGCCGAAGGTCTGAAAGGAGGGCTGTTATGAATCAGACCTTCCACTTCATTGCCTGCTCAAACCGGCCGTTTCTCATGGCGGAATGCCGTCGCTACGCAGACCGTCTGTATATCCCCGAAGGGTGGAACGTCGAATGGACCGTCATTACCGATGCCTTGTCCATGACAAGCGGCTATAACCGCGCCATCGGTCTGCATCCGGGCGATGCTGCAAGGACGGCGGATGCTCCTGTCCGCATTTATCTGCACCAGGACGTCTTCTTGACGAACCGTTGGATTCTGCATAATCTCCGTGACATCTTTTCTGCCCATCCGGATATCGGCATGCTTGGAGTCGCGGGTGCCGAAAGGATGCATCCCAGCGGTGTCTGGTGGAGCGGTGCCTCGATTGGCTGCGTGTACCGGGAGGATGAGACTCCCTATGAGGAAGAGCGTCTTGCACCGGATGTGCACTTACAGGATGTCGCCGTCGTTGACGGCTTCTTCCTCGCAACCGCCGTGGATCTTCCCTGGCGTGAGGAATTGTTTGACGGCTTTGATTTCTACGATGTTTCCCAGAGTTACGAAATGCGTCGCGCCGGATATCGCGTGGTCATCCCCGAGATGAGATATCACTGGGCGGTGCACGATGACGGAAAAGTCTTAAGCCTGGATCGCTACAACCATTACCGCAAAGTGTTTTTGGAGCATTATGAACCCGAACAGTCATGATCCCCTGAACAGTCTGATTTATCTCTCCTTCCCTCCGTCCTTTTTTGAGGACGAAGTACGGGAGGGTTTCTTCGTCAGCGGTCTGATGAAACGTTTTTGGGCGGGTCAGCTCGCCGTTTTGTCCGAAGTCGCAAAGGTCTGCCGGCGGCATGACATTCCCTGGTTTTTGGACAGCGGTACCCTGCTCGGTGCAGTCCGGCATCGGGGCTATATTCCCTGGGATGATGATCTGGATATTGTGATGCTCCGTCATGATCTGAACCGTTTCCTGTCCGTCGCGGAGCAGGAACTTCCGCCGGACTTTCATGTCGCCCGCATTGAAACCCTGCCCTCTTTCGACAACATGCATCTGCGTGTGACCAATGACGCCAAAATCAACTGGGACATGGAGAATCTCACACGCTTCTTTGACTGTCCCTTCCATGTCGGCATCGATCTTTTTGCGCTGGACGGATTGTACGCAGACGAAACGAAAGAAAAAGAGCGTAAGGAACGACGGTTCAAGGTACACAATCTTTGTCATTATATGATCCGGAACGGGAAAGACAGCGCGCCGGAGGAACTGCTGCGGGAAATCGAAGAGGAAAACCGCATCACTCTCCCACGAGATGAAGGTCTCTACCTTGCGCTGCGTCTGCTGCAAAAGAGGATTTACAGTGAATGTCCCTCCGAAGACGCGGAACGTCTGGAACTGTTCTTCAACATTGACAGTCATTATGAAGCGGAGAAGGCCTGGTTCGACGATGTCACATATCTTCCCTTCGAACACTTGACGCTGCCGGTTCCCGCAGGCTTTCACAACTACCTGTGTGCGATATACGGCGAGTACCGGATTCCTTTGCGGGACGGGGGTGCCGCTCACAACTATCCCGCCTACCGCGATCAGGAGACGCTGCTGGCCAAACAGACCGGTGCCAATGTCTTCCGTTATACGCTCGCAAAAGAGAATCTTCCCGCGATCCGCGACGGACAAGCATCGGCACATAACGCATCGGAGCGGACAGCGGTTTTTCTTGTCTTCCGTGCCCGCCACTGGCATCTGTGCGCGGGACTGTACGATCAGGTACAACAGGAAGGGTATTCCGCTCTTGTTATTCTGGTTCCCTGGCATGAAAAACTTCGGGACGGAAGCAGAGGCATCACATACGACGAGCAGGATCTGTTTCCGCCGGACATCGTCCTGACAACGCCGGGGGAGTTTGATCCGGCCATGGTAAGACCCTGCGTCATTTATACCCTGTTTCCTTACGACGGTACCAACCGGGATATCGATATAGATGATCGCTTTTACAGTGAAGCACTACGGGAGCAAACGGATCATCTGGTTTATCTTCCCTGTTTCGATACGGATCCGCCCGATGTATCGGATGAACGGTTGCGTATCATGCTGAGCACGCTGGCGGAGCAGCCCGCTGTCGTCTTCGCGGATGAGGTGATGCTGCCCTCCGAAGCCATGCGGGCGCTTTACATCGACACCCTGACGGAACGTTGCGGAGATGGTTCCCGGGAATACTGGACAAAAAAGATCCGCGTGCAGCCGGTCCCGCCAAAAAGCACACTGGATTGCCTGTATTTCCCCCCCGCCTTTTTCGAAGACGAAGTACGTGAGGGCTTCTTTGTCAGCGGAATGATGAAGCGCTACTGGGCCGCTGAATTGAGAGTACTTTCGGAAATCGACCGCGTATGTCGGGCACACGGGATTCCGTGGTACATCGAAGGGGGGACGTTGTTAGGTGCTGTCCGACATAAGGGTTTTATTCCCTGGGACGATGATATCGACATTCTGATGTATCGGCATGATCTGGACCGCTTTGTGGAGATCGCCCGGCAGGAACTGCCGGAGGAATATCATGTTGCCGATCTCCAGACGGATCCGACCTATACCAATACCACCGTCCGGGTGTTGAACAGCACCTCGCTGAATACTTATCCGGAACGAATGAAGGTCTTTTTCGGCTGTCCCTATACGGTCGGCGTTGATATTTTTTCCCTGGACGGTCTGTATGAAGATGCGGAGCGCGAAACGCAACGACGGGCGCGTCTGAACGACCTTTATATCGCCGCGGGTTACGTGAACGGAAAAGCGGAACACACCACAGAATGCAAAGAGCTGCTGATGAAAATTGAACGTGATCACAGCATCCGCTTTGATGATTCGATACCGCTCTTCCAGCAGCTTCTGCGCCTGCAAATCAAACTGTTCCGGGAAGTCCCCGCAAAAGACGCGCCACTGCTGGGTGAGTTTTTCGGGATGACTGATCTGTTCTTTTATCTTCCGGAATGGTTTGGAAGTGGCATCCCGCTCCCCTTCGAAACCACCATGTTGCCGGCACCGGCGGCGCCCGGAAAGGTATTGGAAACCCTGTATCAGGATTACATGACCGTTGTGAAAGGGGGGTCCGCCCACGAATACCCCTCCTTCGAAAGGCAGGAAAGGCTGTTGCGGACGGAAATCGGAAGAAACCCCTACCGCTATACGCTGTCGAAAGAAGATATCTTCCGGCCAAGAGAAACGACCGCGGAAGGAAAGATTTCGCAGATGACGGCACTTCTGCAGCAGGCGCAGGAAAAGATAGAGGAGTTCCTTTCGCACGGAGACGTCGCGAGTGCGGGGACACTGGCAGAAAGCTGCAAAAAGCTCGCTTCGCATCTGGAAGCGCTGCTTGCGGGGCGCAGAGAAGTCGTCTTTCTCATCCCCCGTGCCGCCTGGTGGCCGGCCATGGCCGGTCTTTACGAATGGTATTCCGCACGGGAGGATCTGACGGTTCGTGTGATTCCTATTCCCCTCTTTGAAAAACGTCTTGACGGCAGCCGGGGCACCCGTCATGATGATCGGCACCTTCTTCCGCAGGGGCTCCCGCTGACCATGTCGGAGCATTATGACTTGTCCGTGTATATGCCTTCGGTCATCGTCACCTGTTTCCCCTATGATTCCACAAACAGGGATCTGGATATCGACCCGTCATACTACAGTTTCCGCCTCAGGGAATGCACGGATCGCCTCATTTACTGTCCCTGCCACCAGCCGAATCCGCCGGTGGACAACGATACCGCCGCAAAGAAAGCGCTGCGCGTCCTGATCGAGCAGCCGGCCGCGGTATTCGCGGATACGGTTGTGGTGGAAAACACAGAATTGCGGGATTATTACGTCGAAACACTTACGGAACTCTCCGGGGAAGAAACACGTTCTCGTTGGGAGGAGAAGGTCCTGACCTCTTTATGTTGAATTACGCATCTGCATATCGGCAATTCCCAATCATTAATGAAAATGAAAGAATTACCGATAAATAACTACACGCTCAGATAAAGAGATCCTCCAAAGTAATCACTTTGGAAAAAATACCGCTATACTCATTATATGTCAGACCGAATGTTGTGATCAATGTGCTGTGAATAGCTGTCTTTTTTGAAACCTCATTTGACAGGAGTTCCTGGCGGTGCATCATGGTATAGTAATACGCTTTATCCACAACAAACTCGTCCCCGTAAAACTTAATCTCACACATATTCAGCACATTGTCATTGCGATCAATCAACAGATCGATTTGCGTGCCCTCCCGGTCATCCCCTCTTTTTGACCATGCGGACTGTCTGCTGGACACGCCGCTAATCCCCAATGCGGACTTAATCTGCCGGATATGCTGAAAGCACAGATTCTCAAAGGCGATACCACGCCAGCTGACAATCTGTTGCGATTTGACATTGTGCGTCCAAAAGTCTTCGTCCGTGCCCTGCCTGTCCCGGACAAAACGAAGATAAAAGAGGCAAAAAGAATCTGTCAGTTTATAATGTTCCTGTTTTCCGCTCATACCAAACGGAACATACTTCACGATAAAATCGCTTGCCAGAAGCGCGTTCAGGCTGTTTGTAATCGTTCCCCCGTCATGAATGCCAAGCTTTTCCACAATCTCTTTTCTGGTATAACCCGCGTTCTTCGTTGCAAGAAACTCCACAACGGCGCGTACCGGAACCGGATGTGAAAACACGGACGAAAAGAGCCTGTCATATTCAAAGCGTAATTTTGCGTCCTTTTCAAAAAACAGTGCGTCTATGTTTTGGACAAGGGATAAGCCTTTTTTGAAGTATTGCAGATAAAACGGAATCCCGCCGACGATCATATGGCTTTGTGCGATATCGTACCGCGAGATCATGACACCGCTCTCTTTCAGAAATTCTTCGCACTCACCCAGAGTGAACGGAGACAGCTTGATCTCGTAAGTCACCCGCCCGTAAAGCCCTCCGTGATTGTTAATCAGCTTATCCAGCATCCATGCATTGGCACTTCCGCAAACAATCACCATCAGATTTTCCCGGTGCGCGCCCCAATTATTCCAGAAGCCTTCGAAAGCTCTGATAAAGCCTGATCTCGGGGTATCCATCCACGGAAGCTCATCCAAAAAAACAACCTGTCTTGTCCCCTGGTCTTTTTCTTCAAGCAGTCGTTGCAGCAGATAAAAGGCATCCAGCCATGTGGAGGGGCAGCCTTCCCCCACCAAGCCAAAAGATTTGAGGGACTGATAAAAATGACTTAGCTGAGCTTTCAGTATTCCCTGTTTATCATTGTCTGCCGGAGACAGACCGGCATGCCGGAACGCAAACCGACTGCGAAAGGTTTGCTCAATCAGATGGGTTTTTCCGACTCTTCTTCTGCCATAAACCGCGACTAACTGCGCCCTCTTTCCGGCGTACAGTTCTTCCAGTTCAGCAATTTCCTTCTTTCGTCCTATCATATGTGATTACTCCTCTTATTTTATTCTGAGATATTTATGTACTTTTGTTGTGATATCTCACTTTTGTTTTCATGTTCGATTTTAGCATACTGCGCATAATATTGTAAATACTGCAATTTTATTTTGAGATATCCGTGTTCTTATTTCAAAATATCTCAAAATAAAGTTATTTGATCTGCGCAAAAGAAGCGGGGCGCCGGTTTCCGGCGCCCCTTGAGGAGGGTTTTATATGCTGTTTCGTTATTGTCTTGTTTAGCCGAGGAGCGAAAGCACGCCCTGGTTGGACTGGTTGGCCTGTGCCAGCATGGACTGACCGGCCTGCGCCAGGATGTTGTTGTTCGAGAAGCGTACCATCTCTGTCGCCATGTCCGTATCGCGGATCTGGGATTCGGCAGATGTCGTGTTCTCCACAACGTTGTCCAGGTTTGCGATTGTGTGCTCTAAGCGGTTCTGCACGGCACCGAGATCGGAGCGCTGCTTGCTGACAGAGGTCAAAGCGTTCTTGATATGATCCAACTGTGTTCTCGCAAGGGAGCCATGGGAGCCGGTGACCTTGATACTGCCGACACCGATGGAGGAAGCACTGATCGACTCAATGCTGATCGTGATCTGGTTTCCACTGGAGGACTCCGCACCAACCTGCAGTTTCTTGCCGGTGAATTCACCATTAAGCAGGGACTGTTCGTTGAAGGTCGTCGTCTGGGAAACGCGGTCGATCTCACTCGTCAGCGCGTCAATTTCGGACTGGATGTAGTCACGATCCTGAGACTGAAGCGTGTCCGTGCCGGCCTTGTTCACCAGCTCGTTCATACGCTGTAACATGTCATGCACTTCACCGAGAGCGCCTTCCGCCGTCTGCACGCAGGAGATACCGTCCTGTGCGTTCAGGGAAGCCTGTGTCAAACCGCGAACCTGTCTGCGCATTTTCTCACTGATGGCCAGACCCGCCGCGTCATCCGCCGCACGGTTGACCTTGTAACCGGAAGAAAGCTTTTCCGTGGACTTCGCCTGACCGGAAGTCGTGATGCCTAACATTCTGTTGCTGTTCATTGCCGTGAGATTGTGTTGTACTACCATTTTGTTTTCCTCCTTGAAGACCTTTCCATCTTCCTGAATCAGTGAGCGTAAAAATACCGCAATGCGGACTTCTGCTCGTCACGCGCTGCGGTATCACTTTTCCGTGTGTTAGGTATTCGCGGCATCCTTGTCGCCTTACCTGCAGCTGGTTCTGTTGTGTTGCCTGCGGTGTTGTTATTTCCCGCTTGCATTCTGTATATCGGATGATTGGAATCAAACTTTAGACCTTTTCCGCGTTTTTTTTACAAACCGTTTCCGGGATGTGATACCTGCAGGCTGTTTGAGCCGCTTTCTCTTGGCAGTAGCCACTGTACAATCAGCAGACGCGCACCCCGCTGCGCGGATGCGTATGTGAACGTATCGCCAGCATTTCTGCGGCTCAGCCATTGTGCGAAGCACAATTCGGAATGGCTGCTCGAGCCGCTTCTCTATGCGGTAGCATAGAGAAACGCCGCTGCGGAAGCAGCGGCGTTTCGTGGTAGTCTGGTGGTTAAAGCCCCGAACTTGCTTAGGCTTAGCCGAGCAAGGACAGCACGCCCTGGTTGCTCTGGTTCGCCTGCGCCAGCATGGACTGGCCGGCCTGCGCCAGGATGTTGTTGTTCGAGAACTTGACCATCTCTGTCGCCATATCCGTATCGCGGATCTGGGACTCGGCAGCCGTGGTGTTCTCCACAACGTTGTCCAGGTTCTTGACCGTGTGCTCTAAGCGGTTCTGCACCGCACCGAGATCGGAGCGCTGTTTCGAAACGGAGGTCAGAGCGTTCTTGATGCTGTCAAGCTGCGTTCTCGCAAGAGAGCCGTGAGAGCCGGTAACCTTGACACTGCCAACACCGATCGAGCTCGCGCTGATGGAGTTGATGCTGATCGTGATCTGGTTGCCGCTTGCGCTGTCAGCGCCGACCTGCAGCTTCTTGCCGGTGAACGTGCCATCCAGCAGGGACTGCTCGTTGAAGGTCGTCGTCTGGGAAACGCGGTCGATTTCGCTTGTCAGAGCATCAAGCTCGGACTGGATGTAGTCGCGGTCCGCGGACTGAAGGGTGTCGGTACCGGCCTTGTTGACCAGTTCGTTCATGCGCTGTAACATGTCATGAACTTCACCAAGAGCACCTTCTGCCGTCTGCACGCAGCTGATACCATCCTGGGCGTTCAGGGAAGCCTGGGTCAGACCACGAATCTGTCTGCGCATCTTCTCACTGATTGCGAGACCTGCCGCATCGTCGGCCGCACGGTTGACTTTGTAACCGGAAGAAAGCTTCTCGGTGGACTTCGCCTGCGTGCTGGTCGTGACGCCGAGCATACGGTTGCTGTTCATTGCTGTGATGTTGTGTTGTACTACCATGGTTTTTTCCTCCTTGAGTGTTGTGCGCGCAGCATCCATGCTGCGGCTGACTTTGTTTTACACATATTATATCGGAAATATGTAAGGGAAGTTTATAGAATAATATAAAAAAAGAATAAAATGTAGGCGAAAAACCGCGTTTTTACGCTATTTTTTGCTGTCAAAGAACTGCGGGGTCACATTCTGAGCGTGATTCATCGTCTGATGATAGAGAAGTGCCGTCCCGGAGCTCTTTCTGCCGTGGTTCAGCTCCGCGCGGGCGCTCGCAAAATAGCGGTCGGCGGCTGCCTTATTCCGCTTTTCCTGTGCCTCGATCGCGTTGGAAACGCCGGTTACGGCGCGAATCTGATCCTGTATCTCCCGGATCTGCGGCGCATAACGCTCCTTATTGGCTCCGATCTGTTCCTTCGTCTTTTCAAACAGGGATGTAAAGCCTTCATCCAGTTTTTCCAGTTCTTCGATCAGGGCACCCTTCCGCTCCGCCACTTCGTCAAAAGCGGCGTCATCCATTGCGTCCCCCTGCTCGAAAAACTCCTTCTGCCGAAGGCTCAGACGTTCCAGTTCCTGCAGAATCGAAAGCTTCTTCCGCAGACTGTCAGACATCATTTCCAGATAATTTTCCGTCATGCCGGCACCTTCAGTCCGTTCTTTTTCATCACCTCGACCCAGTTGTCACGAATTGCGTGCATGTGGTCATTGACCTCTTTGACAATCTCCACGCTCTTCTGCACATTGGCCTCCACAAGACGGCGGTCAATATAAGAATACATGTTCTCGAAGTCCTGTGCCACCGGATAGCTCATGTCCAGCGTATTGCGGAGATACTCAATGATCTTCTCCACCTTGACGATGTTGGTATGGGCCTTGTCCATATCCCGTTTTTCGATTGCGACCTCTGCGATGTTGCAGAATTTGATGGCACCATCGTAGAGCATCAGCGTCAGCTCTGCGGGTGATGCCGCCATGACCTTCTGGTTGTTGTACTGTGCGTATGCATTTGTCGGTGCCATGATGATTTCTCCCCTGTGAAATTGTGTTTTTCCCTACATATGCCAACCGGCGTCCGCGCTTACCGGGCGCGGACGCCGTATACAGCCTCTTTAGCCGCCAAAGTATCCGCCAAGGTTCTGCTGAACACTGTTGATCTTGGCCATGGCTTTTTCCATCTGCGCAAACTTCGCGTAGTAGGCATCCTGCTTCTTGTTCAGGCGCTCGGTGGCAGCGGTAATCTGCGAATTGTAGCTGGAATACTGCTGCGCCATAAGCTTATCCTCGTAAATCGTGAAGGAGGAGGAGAATTCCGTACCCTTCATCTGGTTGAACATGGTCGAGCGCAGATTCTGTGCCAGCTTCGAGAAGAAATCCGCAACCGCATCCGGATCAGCGTCGATCATCGCCTGCAGCTTGTCCGTATTGGACTTGGAGACCAGATCGTCTTTGTCACCGTCAATATGCAGCACGCCGCGTTCATCCTTGGCGGTGGTCAGATAGGAACCCGTGTTGATGCCGAAGTCAGAGAGATACATCTTCTTCTTCGTGCCGTCAGCGAGCGTCACATCGATTGCGGACTGCATCAGGGCCTTCACACCGTTCGCTGCCTCATAAAGCGTCGAATCCTTGGAAAGCAGGCCGTCCTTGATCTTCTTGTCCCATTCCTCGACTTCCTTGTCACTCATCGCATAACGCTCATCGTCCGTGAGCATCTTGTATTTCTGTGAGGAATCCGCGTAATAGGCCTTGTCCAGCGACTTGATCATCTCATTGTACTGGGAAATCAGATCCTTGACCATGTCATAGATACCGCTGGTATCGGTCTTTGTTGTGATCGTGAATTCCTGATCGGAGACTTCGTTGGCCGTGATCTGCAACCCGTTGATCTCAAAGGTGCCGGAGCCGTTCTCATATTTCACGCCGTTCAGCTCGATTTCCGCATCCGAGCCGGCGTTGTAAATCGCGTCGCTTGTCAGACCCAGCGCAGTCGCGAGGGAGGTGTTACCCCCCACAAACTCAAAGTTGCCGTCGTTTCCGGTCGCGGAAGCGGACATATAGACACGTCCCTGCGCCGCGTCAAAGTTGGCATTGAAACGGGCGTCACTGTTTTCAAACTTCGCGGCCTTGATCGCGTTCATCACGTCATCGATTGTGGCATCATCATCAAAGCCAAGCGTGATGGTGTCCGCCGATTCGCGGGAAGTGATCTCGCCCGCTTCATTTGTCGTTACTTTGCCGACACTGATGGTGATGTTATAGCCGGTGCGCGTTTCCGTGGTGTAAACCGGCTGCCCGTTTTCATCGGTTTCCTGGATCTTGTTGCCGTTGGCATCCAAAACCTCGTTGCCTTCCGAATCCGTCTGGTACTTCGGCACCTTGACGGTGTATTCCGACTTGGTAACGCCTTCCAGCGAAGACAGTTTTGTCGCGCCGCCGTCAGCCGCACCGGACACCTTCCCGCCGGTGGTAAAGGCGGAAGAAGCAATCCTGTTGACCTTCATCTTCTGCGTGGGGTTCATCGCGCCGTCCTTGGTCTTGATTGACACAGCGCTGCTGTTGGTGGATGTCGTCGTCTTTTTCATAAAGGACGACTTCATGCTCATCGTATCCAGCGGTCCGTTATAGAACTTGGTGTAGGAGCTGTTGATGTTCTTCCACGCTTCCTGCTTCCACTCGTGGCGCTTCTGGTTGCCCTGAAGGGTATCCACCTTCTTCTGGTAACCTGCGACAAGCGATGTGACCAGGCTCTCTGTATCCAGTCCGGAATTTAATCCCGTAATCCTGTTCGGCATTTGCTACCTCCTTCCGAAGAGACTTCCCTGTGCTCTTCTCCTGTTGCTGTTTTCTGCTGCCCTGCCCGTCACGTCCCTGTGACGGATGCTCCGTAGTTTATCCCTTTTCGTCCACCATGAGGCCCGCCAGTTCCCAGACCTTTGCGATCATGTCCAGTGTCTTATCCGGCGGAAATTCCTTTACGACTTTCTTGGATTCCTTGTCCACCATCTTGATCGTCACGCGGTTGGTCTTCTCGTGAACGCCGAAGACGGCTTCCGTATTATGATCAAGCTTTTTGTTGAGGTTGGAAATCGCCTTTTTGATGCGCTCGTTTTCCGCCTCAACTTCCTGCTCGCTCTTTTCATGCGGCTGTTCATTCTGCGGAGCCGCGTGTTCTGCCTGCTTTACCGGCTCCTGCTGGATCTCCTGGATCTCAATGCCGTCCGACGCGATGGGCTGCACTTCGACCGCAGGCTGCTGCACCGGCATCGCCGGCTGTACAGGTATGCTGCTTCCTACGTTTGATACTGCACCGATTCCCATAGTTTTTCACCTCCGTGTGGTGTGGTGCGCATTCCCCATCGTGCCACTTCCCTGTGGTACATGCGTGTTGCGGTTACGTTTGTTCTCTCTATGTCAAATAACATACCCGCGCACAAAAATACACGCCAGGTATATCTTTCACATTGTATATCGGATGGTAGCGGAGAATCTTTAGCAGGATATTATCTAAAAAAAGACTAATCTCAAAAAAAGTTTGCTATGTATGATGGTTATTTATGCAGATTCCTTGATCATTCTTGTGAAAATGGTGGCATAATCAAACTCTTCCAGCACCTTCGCACGTCCCGCGGCGGCAATGGCCTCGCGCTCCTCATCATGCGTAAGATAATAGGCGCATTTCTCTACAAGGTCTTCCGGGGTATAGGCGATCACCAATTCCACCCCGTCTTTGAATTGCGCGGCGATTTCCTCCTGATAGGTGGTGATGAGAAAGCCCCCGGCGGCGAGGACATCCGTCACACGCAGTGGAATACCGGAAATGATGGTGCGCAATGTAATATTCAGATTGATTTTGGAACGGTTGAAGATTCGCGGCATTTGCTTCATGTACTCCGCATAACCGAATTCCCGCACACCCGGCGGAACAACCTGTTTTGGCCTCGTATACAGATCCACCGAAAAGTGCTTTGCCAGCATGCCCAAAAGCTTTGGCCGTTCCGTCTTTGTGACCTTTTTACGCAGCATATCGCGCAGGACAACATTTTCATCCATCGTAAAGTGTGCCGTACGCTGAAACTTCACATATTCGTGCATTTCACTAATCTGCCCGCGCGATATCACCGTTTCATCGCCAATCAGATCAAAACCGAACACGTTTTCCTGGGCTGCCAGAACGCCGTCAAACCAGCCCTTCAGATAGGGCGGCAAATAGGAGATCTGATCATAGAAATCAAACTCGTCATTATAGAGTGTTCCGAGAAAGCAGACTTCATGTTCGTATGGCTGCGTATACAACGGTTCTGTCAGCTGCCGGATCCGTTCCCCCGCAACGCCGAGAGGCGAATAATGCACCGTCAAATGACCTTCCCGCCGCATCTGTTCCGCCTGTTTCCGGTCGAAGGTATACACATGATTGCAGGGATTATCGATCTGCACACTCGTCAGCGGTAAAAAGGGAGAGTCAAAAATCAGGCTGATATAGGGGACAGATGCTTTCTGACAGGCGGCGGAAATGACAGGAAAAAAATTGAAGGAAAACACGGCGTCATAATACCGTTTTCCTTTTTCCTCACGACGAAGACGACGCAGAACCTCCTGCTCAAAGTCCTCATCGTAACCGATATTCCGCCACTCAAAGGAAATCACCTCAACGACATGCCCAAGCGCACGAAACGACGCAATCCCGTCTTCCGCGCAGAATTCTTCCCAGGTGTAATACAGTATATTCAACCCGCTCATCCCTCACAATACAAAGAGGGGGCAGGAACCCTGCCCCCTCCGGTGTAACAACGTTTACTTCTTCAACGACTCCTTCGGTCCGCCCATCAGGTCGCCGAGTGCCACGAGATCGCCCACGGCAGTGGAGGTTGCGTTCTCCTCACGGATCTGCAGATAGACCTCCTTGCGGTAGATCGGGACTTCCCTCGGTGCGGCAATGCCGATTTTGACCTGGTCGCCGCGGATATCCAGCACCGTGATCTCGATGTCGTTGTTGATCACGATGGCCTCATTTTTTTTCCTTGATAATGCTAACATATTCCCCGCTCCCCTTTATTTTTCTGCTTCTTTTGCGTCCTTTGCCGCTTTCAGAATCTCATAAATCGGGAACTTGACGGGATATTCGTCCTCGTCGAGGATGATCTGTGCGGCCGTACGCTTCTCCGTGTTGATGACGATCGGTCCCTTGAGGTTGACGGTCATCTTCTCCAGCTCATGCGGCACCGTCACGGTGACCAGCACCAGCGTCGTCTCCGGGTTGATCGGCTTGACATCCTCAAGCACATCGTCCTCGACCTGCGGATTGTAATCGTCCTTGACATAGAGGGGATCCATGACCGGCATCGCGAACGCGGGCTCATCCAGGGACTGCAGCCAGTGGATCGCGCCAAGACCCTGCTCCTGGTCATACATCATGGCAAACTTCTGCATCTCCGGAAAACCGATGATGCCCTTCGGGAACGTGATAATGCGTCCGTCATCAATGTCTACTTCTCCGAAAATTCTGGTTGTGATTTTCATACTTCCCTCCTGAGAGATGTGTGAATCATTTTGTTTGCATCCATCTATTTGTACGTCGCAGTTGCGAACGGTTTATCGTTTTAATTATAACAGATTATCGTAATTATGCAACTACAAGATATAGTATGATTCTCAAATATAATCCATAAGTGAGGTGGTCATGATCTTGCCCGTGGCCTGGAGACTGGCTTCGTAGGTGAGACGCGCCATGGCAAGCATGGTGCCCGCTTCCGCCAGGTCCACGTCCTCGTTTTCGGACTGCAGTTCCTTGAAGGTGGCGGTCTGGTCCATAAGCCTGCTCTCGATCAGATCCAGGCGTTTCGAGCGCGTGCCGTTGATCGTGACGGCGTTGTTGGCCATGTCGATCGCCTTCGTCACGCCGGTGATCTTCGCGCCGAACTCATCCTTCATAATATCCGTCAGGTAATCGTAAGCCTTCTGCGCGGCGTCGATTTCCTTCTGCAGCTCCAGCTTGTTTGCCTCACTCTTTTCGTTGTCATATTCCTGCTTCAGGATGTTCAGCTTGTTGTTCACATCCGTCATCTGGTCCAGAATCCTGCGAAGATCCTGCGCGTCGCGCTTCACCTCGTTCGTGAAGACTTCGTTTGCCGTCGTGTTGACCTCAATCTTCTGGTTGAAGCCCACATCGTACTCCATCGTATGTCCGGCGGTGCCGATGTTGTACTTGACGCCGTCATGGGTGCAGGCGAAGAGATTTTCCGGTCGCGTATCGCCCTTCTTGTAATTCGTCTTGTCGTAGACGGCATCCAGCGTCTTGGCGTTGATGAGATCCTTCAAAGAGGTCAGCTTGTCGTTTAAGCCTTTGCTGAGCAGGATTTCGCCGGTCGCGGCATTCAGAATATAGGTGCCGGAATCCGTGCCGGTCGCGCCGTTCCAGGTCTGGGCATCCGGATTGTCGTAGGAATCCTGCAGCAAAGCGTACGCGTCGTCAATCTCCTTCGCGCTGCTCGTGGCGTCGAGCACCAGCGAGGGCTTCAGCTCCGTCTCGACGTAAGAGCTGTGCACCGCGCCGCCGGAATTGAGCTGCACCACACTCTTGGCGGCCTTGCCTTCCATGTTCTTGCAGTCGCCCGTCAGCGTGAAGGTGCCGTCCGTGTTGACGGTCACGATATAGTCCTTGCCGTCCTTGGACTTCACCGTCATCTCATACGGCTGCTTCGTTTCATCCGAGAGCGGCACGTAAATGGTTTCCTGATCGCCGGTTCCCGTTTCCACCGTCATCTTCACTTCCGAAAGCTTGGCCTGGGTGACCGTCGAGGTGGCTGCCAGAATATCGCCGTAATTCGCCGGTGTGCTGCCGCCGTGGATGGCGTCGTCGTCCGCCGGGAAGGAAACCGGCGCGTCCGGATCATGTCCGTCGCAGATGACGCCGCGCGAATTCAGATAAATGTTCCCGCTGTAAGTGCCGCTTTCCGGCGCACCCGCGCGGTCCACGGTATATTCGATGCGGTAGCCTTCCGGTGTAATGACATCGCCGTTGCCAGCCGTGACCTTTTCCTGATAATATGCCGTGTAGGTTTCCTTTGTGCCGTCCGGGTTTTCGATCGTGATCTTCGCGTCCGTCTGCATCGTGCCGTTCTTGACCGGCAGGTGCACGGTATGACTGGCACCGTCGCTCGTCGTGAAGGACAGGTTTACCATGTCCGCGTTGTAAGACGCGGGCATGACCGTGGAAGAAGCGGACACCGCCATAGACTCACGATAACGCAGCACCACCGCTTCCAGCTTGCCGTTTAATTCGTCCACCTTTTCCTGTGCCTTCGCGAGCTCGTCCAGGGCGTCATCCATCGCGCTCTGCTTTGTGGCAACTTCCGCCTTCGCGTCATTGACCGGCGGCAGAAGCGCATTCCTGTTCGACAATGCCGTATCACGCGCCGTCTCCGCATCGGTCTTTGCCTGTGCCATGGCGGCACGGTTGGTAACGTTGGCATCATAAACAGCCTGCAGGGAATCACGGGAGGCCGCAGCGGAATCCTTCCACTTCTCCGCCTTGACCAGCTCCGAGTATTCCCGGAAGCGCACCGGATCCGCCTTCGTCCAGTTCGTGAAGTCCTTTTCCGCAATCGTCAGCGCGTCCTTTTTATTCGCAAGCTCCTGCTCCAGCGCAGCCTTCTTGTCCGCGTAATCGGGATCCGTCGTGTCCAGCGCCTCGATCTGTGCGTTGACCGCATCGACCTCCGCCTGCGCCGCGTTGACCGCATCCAGCTTCGTCTGGTAATCCGGATTGTACTTTGTCTCAAAATCGGTTTTCCGCGTGTTGTAATCCGCCAACGCTTCATTCGCGGTGACAACAGCCTCATCCCGCATTTCCTCGGACTTGACCAGGTTCTCCTCCGCGTTCTTCAGCGCGGCTTCCGCGATCTTCAGATCATCTTCGGCCTTTTCCAGTTTCTTCTGCGCGTCATAGAGCGGCTTCTGCGCATTGTACAGATCCTCCTTTGCCGCCGCCAGTTCCGCCTTCGCAGCATCCAGCGCAGCCTTCTTGCTGTCACGTTCCGCTTCCGCGTCAGCAAGATCCGTCTGCGCGGCCGTAAGCCCCGCGGCATCCATCTTTTCCGCGTCCAGGTTGTCGTAGGACAGGCGCAGCCTGCCGACGGTATAGAGCGTCACGTCCGACTGCGACATCGGCGTGCTCAGCTCGTCACCGGAAGCAAATTCGCCGGTCTTTGTCACACGGTCGGAGGTATCCAGACTGTTCGCGTTGAACTCATCCTGAATATCCTCGTATTTCTTGGAGGTATCCTCCATGAAGGAAAGAGAGGTATCCGTGCGGTAGCCCGTGAAGGCGTAGCGCCCGGCGTAATCCACGTTGCCGACGTTGTAATACTCATCCGAAAGCTGTTCAATCTGCGTGACGATGGACTGCCAGTCGGAAAGTGTTTTGTATTTATCGGGACCCGCGTTGATCAGCTTTTTGAGATCGACAAGAATGGAACTCTCACCGGAGATAGAGGTCAGCGCACCCTCCGTCACCTGCAGCCAGGCCGCCGCGTCCTTGGCGTTCTTTTCGTAGTACTGGCTCAACTCCGTCACGTTGGCACGAAGACGCAGCGCGCGGATGGCGATGACCGGATCCTCCGAGGGGCGGTTGATCTTTTTGCCCGTCATGATCGATGTCGTCACGTCATTCTCTGTCACCTTGTTGTTGTTGATGTTATACAGAGAATTGTTCTGCATGATTTTGTTGGTGATACGCATGGGATTACACTCCTGTCTGCATGAGTCTGTCATAGATTTCCGTCAGCGTCTGGATCATCTTGGCGGAAAGGGTATAGGCGTTCTGGTATTGCACGAGCGCGAGCGCCTCTTCATCCTTGTCAACGCCGGAGACCGAAAGCCGCTGGTTATCAATCGTCAGCTCCAGGGATTCGTAGGTCGCCAGCATCGTCGCGGAGTTGTTCTTGTTCATGGAAATGTCCGCCTGCACCTTGGAGAGGAACTCGCCCGCCTTGGCGTTGCGGAAAATCGTCGTCTGTGCGCTCATGTCATACAGCGCCTGTGCCGTACCGGTCTGCTCGTTGCCTTCCGCCTTGTCCGATTTCGTGGCCAGACGCGTCGCGTCGCTCAGCAGAATATCGTTGACCTGGAAGTTGGAAGCGTTCAGGTACTGGTATTTTTTGTTGCTCGAGGTCAGCTCGTCGTAGCTGTACTGCGCCCCGGAATCCAGGAGCTTTGCGCCCGTCAGCAGCATGACCGGATCCTCGGATTCCGCCGTATAACCGCTCATCACGACTTCGTTGGCGGCCGACGCATAGCAGCGAATCCACTCGTTCATCTGGGACATGTAATACGGGATGCCCTGGTAATTGATCGCGCGGCCGATGCTCACATCCGCTCTGGTACTGCCTTCGGAAAGCAGCACGTTCTGATCGCCGACGCCTGCCGGCGGCTCGACAAAGAAGGAATAGGAACCGTCCGCGTTGAAGGTCCATTCCTTGTATTGATAGGTGCGGGAACCGACGGTAATCTCGCTTTCGTCCGCCACGGAGCACTTGTTCATGTCCTTCATGTAAGCGGGAATGGAGTCCGCACTGATTGTCAGCTTCCACAAACCGTCATACTCCTTCGGCACGGTTCCGTCCATCTCAAAGCCTTCCGCCTTGCCGTGGAAGTACTGGCTGTTGTTGCCGTCGCGGATGTCCACGAGCCCCTGCAGCTTTCCGCCCATGAGCCGGTTGCCGAGATCAAAGGTGCCGAGGTATTTTTCACTGCCTTCCTTGTAATTGGAGGACACCCACTTGACCGTGTAAAGACCGTCCACGTCATTCTGGTTGACGCGCTGGTCCGGTTCTCTCGCGATGCACACCAGCTGGCGGTAAGAGGTATCGTCCACCAGAAGATCGCCGCCCGCAATGTGAATCGTGAAACGTGTCAGACCCGTATCCCTGCCGGGATCACTGGCGTCTTCCACCTTGGTTTCCTTCGCTTCCACGGCGACGTAGCCGGACAGCTCGTCCAACAGCAGGTCGCGTTTGTCGCGAAGATCATTGGCGTTGGCACCCGTCAGCTCGATCGTGTTGATCTGCTGATTCAGGATGACAATCTTGGACGCGATGGTGTTGATGTTGTCGCAGACCAGTTTGATTTCGTCATTGGCCGTCTGCTGCAGCTGCTTTAAGTTGTCCGCCGTATTGTTGAAATACTCCGTCAAAGAACGTACACTGCCGATGTAATTCGTCTTGGCGTCGTCCGTCTTATTCGTCAGGAAGCCCTGCAGATCCGCCTGCATTCTGGTGAAGAGCGAATTGAAGCCGGCACCCACATCGTCCTGGAAGTAACGCTCGATCAGATCATTGTAATAATCGCGCTGTTCGTATTTGCCAAGCGCCGTTTCGTTCGTGCGGTATCTTTCATCATAGAAGACGTCACGCACACGCTCGATCGCCAGCGTGTCCACACCGGCACCGGCGCAGCCGTATTTTGTAAAAACACGGAGCACGTCGGAGGCTTCCTGCTGCACCTTCTGTCTGGAATAACCGTCCGTTGTGGTGTTGGCGATGTTGTTGCCGGTGGCAAGAAGCGCCGCGTTGGCTGCCCGCAAACCGGATGCCGCGATGTTCAGACCGAAAAATTGTGAAGGCATTGTTTCTTTCCTTTCTTACTATTACGCCAGTGAATTCAGCAGGTGATCCAGCATCTCACTCACCACGTTGATGTATCTGCTGGAGGCGTTAAACGCGTTCTGGAACTGAATCATAAACTGCAGCTCCTCGTCCTGGTTGACGCCGTGGACTTCTTCCCTGGCACTCTCGATGCCGTCCACCGTCAGCTCCTGGAATTCCATGATTCCTTTGTAAATGCTGCCGGAGGTGGCGATCTGCGTGCACAGCGCGCTGTAATAACCGCGCAGGCTGTTCCTTGTGGCGACATTCGGATTCAGAACATAGTCTTCCGAAGCGAAGGCCTGTTTCAGGGCTTCCATTGCCACATCGTCGTGGTCCCCCGTGAGGGTCCGGAAGGAAAAGAGCGTCGGATCCTTCTGGAGGACATCGTTGATATTCGTATTGGTAACGGACAGTCCCATGAGATTCGTGCCCGCCTTGTGTGTCGCGTCAATGTCATAGCCCAGACCCAGCAAGGGATCCGCTACCTGGAACAGAATCCAGTCCGCCGTGTCGCCCTCGCCGGAAATCGTCGCCGGGTTGGACTGCGCGTTGCGCATGACCTCGTTGATCGCCTCGCAGGTGTTGTGGAAGAGCATGTCAAATTCCGCTTCCAGATTCATGATGATGGACTGCGAAATCTGTTTGTTGTAGAAGTTGTTTGTCGGGTCATCCGCGATGTCATGGTAATTCGCGTAGTGATCACCGCGGGCCAACAGCGTGGAACGCAGGGAGCCCACATCCGTACGCATGGCGCTGGACACCTGCAGCTCCAGATTGAAGACCTTCGCGCCTTCGATGTTCAGCTTTTTCTCGCCGGGGACATCCGGATCATCTTCCCACTTCGCCGCGAATTCCCAGTACGGGGTATAGAAGTGATCCGCGCTGTCCGCCGTGTCCAGGCCGATGTGATGCACGTTATCCGTCATGACAAAGGCGGTTCCTTCGATGGAAACCGTCACAAAATGAAGGGGATCCTCTTCATATTCAATGTCCACATATTTGGAGAGCTCGTCCAGAATCTGGTTCCGGCGGTCGCGCAGGTCATTCGCGTGTTCCACGCCGCCGCCTTCGATGCGAGCGATCGCTTTGTTTAACTCCAGCAGCTCGTCGCCGTAGGCGTTGATCTGCTCCACCATGTCCTTGACGGAGCTGTTCATGCGGTTCTGGTAATCCTGGAAGCCCTGATAGACCGCGCGGGCCCGGACCACAAACTCGTTCGCACGGTTGACGAACTGCGCCTGATAGGTGGCGTCCGTCGGATCCTTCGACAGCTCCTGGATGGCCACCCAGAGGTTGTTGTAGGTATCCGCAAACTCCGCGCCGTTCAGCTCCTGCAGCTGATCCTCGATTTCCTTCATCGTGTTATAGGAAACCTCATAGAACGCGCTCCTGCCGCCTTCCAGGCGGTAGGACCTGTCGAGGAACATGTCGCGGACCTGCTTCGTGTTATTGTAAACAACACCAAGACCGTTCTGCATCGGCCCGTTCATATTATAGTCAACTTTGATGGTGTTATAGTCCTGCGTTCCCTGGGACACCTGCTGCCTGGTGTACGCGGCGGTGCCGACGTTCGCCATGTTGTGCGCCGTGGTGTTCAAGGCGTTTTGCGAAACCCGCAGTCCCGAAGTGCCGACATAGAGATTTGAAAATAAAGACATCGTTTTTCTCCCGTACCCTTTGTTACATCCTCTATATCGACAGAATGACGAAAATCCTTTAGGATTTTTGTGCCAACAGGGACGAAAGCAAAAAGCTGACACCTGCAAGCAGTGTCAGCTTTATGGCTTTCGGACCTATGACGCACGTTACTGCTTTGCGTCGAATCCTCCCCTGTTCGCACCGATCACATCACCCGATGTGCCAGCTGCCTTCGTATAATTAGCCGTCTCCGGCGCCCTTCCGGACGATTGCAGGATGTTCATTTCGAACTGCACCATTTCCAGCGAGCTTTGCAACAGCTCCTGATTCTGGCCGTTCACGCGCTTCACGTTGTCCGCGACAAGCTTGAGTCTGTCGCGTTCTTCCGCCAGCTGCCTCTGCTCTTCCGGCCGCTTATCCAGCATCTGGACCAGGTCGGTCAGCCTTAAAGATTGAACATCCATGTTGAGCACGTTCGCGATATCCTTCATCGCGGTCTGCCGTTTTCTGTCAAGGTTCGCGATCTTCGCGACCGTGCTCTGCTCCTCATCCGTGATCTGCGATAATTCTTTTAAGTCGCCCGATACGATGATTGACGTTTTTTTGCTCGACAAGCCCAACAGCGATTCGTACAGATCGCATTCCTGACGCAATGTCACGATCAGATCTTCCATTAAACTCGCCATGGGACTTCTCCTGTTACAGGTCCTGTGCGCTTCCGCGCGTCGTCAAATTCCGGGAACGAATCCTCAGAAATTCAACTTCTCCAACAGTTTGTCCGCAAACGCGCCCGGATCCACGTCGTAGGTGCCGTTCTTGATTTTCTCTTTGATCGGCTCCACGAGGTCTGTGCGTACATCCGGAGACGCCTTCACAGCGTTCTTCGCCGTCAGGATGTCTTTGCCGATGGAAGAGATTTCGACATTATCCCTGACCTGGTAGGCATTGCCCGCTGCCTGCGCCTTCTGCGTCCTCTTCGGACTGTAGACCTGCTGAACTTGATTGTAGGCCTCGATACGCATGGTTGACTGCTCCTTTCCTCTTGCTACCCCACATCAGTGCGTGTTACTAAAAAACGTAGTTCTCCCCTTATTATCACTCTATATATCGGGTTTTTATAGCAAATCTTTAGGCAAAAAGCGCAAAAAAGAATAAAGATTTCAGTGCAAAAATTACCCGTTTTTCAGCCATCCGGCGGAATTGTCAGACGATTGACACCGCCTTGTCCTGCCCCGGAAAAACTTTTATGGAATCTGATTAAAAATCAAAGAGCCGGCGACAGAGGTCTGCCGCCGGCCCGAATTTGCTTGCGTGCAACCCTTATGCGCTGAAGTCAAAATTCTGTCCGACAAATTCGTCCTCCGGTGTCGCCTCGCGGAAGGTACCGTTCCATTCCTCGATCATGCCCAGCAGATCTTCGATGGAATCCGCCATGAGGATATCGTAATCCTCCTCCTCGTCCCCTTCCAATTTCTTGCGGGCTTCCGCTCTCTCGGCCCGCGATTCCTCGATCCGTTCTTTTTGTTTGGCCTTGGCCTCCTTCTTCGCCTCCGCCTTGGCCGCTTCCTTTTTCGCCGCGCGCTTCTCTTCGATCCGCGCCTGCATGTCCTTTGCGGACTTGTCCATCACGGCGAAGAAGCTGGCTCTGCCGTCGTTGCCCACCTGCATGCCGATGGTCTTGACGTTCGGATTGTTCGCCATCATCTGCTGCAGCACCGGCATCTTGGACTGTGCCGTGGAAATGAGCCCTTCATACTGCTGACGGAAAGCGTCGTCCGTGGCCATCTTCTCGATCTTTTCCTCATCGATCAGGACGACCATGCGGTTTTTGTTGCCGTAGCTCGACGCGTTGTTCTTCGCGACATCGATCATGTCCTTCGACACAAGCACGAAGTCCATGTCCTTGAATTTGTTTTTCAGTTCCTCGTAATACTTTGCGCCCGCCTCGGACAACTGCGGCTTGCCCAGCGTCGCGCCGTAGTTTGCCTTTGCGGTCTTTGCCGTTTCCGCGTAAGGTTCCGCCTTGCCCACATTCCTGCCGCCGGTCTTTTCGTACTCTCTTAATACGAAGTCATAATTGCTGTTGCCGATTTCATTGATTGCCATAAGAATACCCTCCTTGGTACTGCCGACGCACCTGTCTCGCTGCCTTGATTGCGGCGACCCGTGCGCACCTCCATGTCATTATAGTATCACAAATCCAAGCGAAAAGAAAAGCACTCTTTCTCTCCGTTTTCTATATCGGTTGTCCGGAGGAAAAAATGAAGTGCCGTCCCCGCCGATGGTGTGAACGGCACTTTTATTGTCGTGAACGGAAAGCCTTATGCTCCGGCCCGGCGTCTCTTTCTTCTATTATTAAATGACAGCATCAGTTCAATGACACCGAAGGCCGCGAAGAGCGTGGAGCCTGCTTTTTTGTACGGTGCCATTTCATCGAAGACGCCCGTGCGCGGCATGTCGGAAGAATTGGTCTTGCCGGTATTGCCGCTGATGTTCGTACTGCCGGTGGCCCCGGTGTTGCCGGAGCTGTCGCCCGTCGTACCGGAAGTGGTTCCGGAAGTGCCTGTGTTGCCGGAGGTGTCCGTTGTGCCCGAGGCCCCGGTATTACCTGAGGTATCGGTGGTACCGGAGGTATCCGTGGTGCCTGAAGCGCCGGTGGTACCGGAGGTATTCGTGTTGCCGGAAGTATTTGTGTTTCCGGAGGTATTTGTGTTCCCGGAAGTATCTGTATTTCCTGAGGTATTCGTGTTCCCGGAGGTATTGTTGTTCCCCGATGTGTCTCCGGTGTTCCCGGTATTCGAATTGTTGTTGTTCGCGTTGTTATTGTTCGTGTTGTTATTCGCGCTGTTGCCCGCGTTGTTGTTATTATTGTTGT
>JAFZLB010000020.1 GCA_017551665.1 Lachnospiraceae bacterium | reverse complement strand
CGGTAACCCCTGTTGCCTGTTGAGTATTTCCAACTTATAGGTTACAGGTAAATCCACGAACCTACAAATCGGAGGTCATTACATATTGTCTACCGACCCGACTGTTTTGCGTTCCGCCAGGGATGGCGGAACAGGAGGGGAGTGTGGTACAATAATCGGCAGGAGGTATGCCGATATGTCACAGGAGGGAACATTGACAAGAGAAGAACTCGTAACATCACTCATCGAACAATTCTCCAACCTGCAGGAAATCAAGCGGGAAAACGGAACCCATGAGAACAAAGTACTTGACTACCAGATCAAGGTGGTCACCGCGAAACTTGCCTCGCTAAGCGTTAATGTCGAGGATCTGACACTGTAAACCATTCACATCTCACTGTACCGCATGGGGAATGACTGAGATTCGCCGATAACCGAAAAGCCGCTGCGCATGTTTGCGCAGTGGCTTTTATGTATGATCCGATTGGCCGCAGCCCCCGCAGGAGGGACAGGCGTTTTTCTTTGCGCATAGGCCGCAGGCGCCTTCCGGCAGGCCGCAGGCGCAGGAAATGCCCTTCCTGCGGTCACGCAGCATGGAGCGGATCACCAGCGCAACCACCAAAAGCACAAGGATCAGGACAAACACAGAGCCCGCATTCATAACATTTCAAACCTTTCTTCAACCCGTCGCGAGTCCCGCCATCTTCTTTCCGGCCGGACGCAGCAGCAGGAACAGGAAAACCGCCGCGATCACGATACCGGCCGCGCTGGAGGCGTTAAACGCGCCGTTCAGCATGGAGCCGATGCCGTAGACCGTCACCGCCGCGAGGTAGGCAAAGGCGCTCTGGTAGCCGATGGCGATCCAGAACCACTTCCGGTTGTTCATCTCGCTGCGGATGGCACCCATGGCCGCGAAGCAGGGAGCGCAGAGCAGATTGAACACGAGGAAGGCCAGACCGGAGGCCGCCGTAAAGGACAGCGCCATATTCGCGTAGACCGTGCCCTCTCCCGCGCCGTACAGAATGCCCATCGTACCGACGATGTTTTCCTTGGCGACCAGTCCCGTAAAGGACGCCACCGTCGCCTGCCAGTTGCCAAAGCCCGCCGGTGTAAAGATCCATGCAAGCGCATTGCCGATGTTCGCGAGAATGCTCATTTCGATTTCCTCTTCCGCCAGCATCCGGAAGCCTTCCGGCGTAAAGCCGAAGAAGGTCATGAACCAGATGACAATCGTGGATAAGAGAATGATCGTACCGGCCTTCTTGATAAAGCTCCAGCCGCGCTCCCACATGCCGCGCAGCACCGCGCCGGCGGTCGGCATATGATAAGACGGCAGTTCCATGACAAAGGGCGCGGGATCTCCCGCAAACACCCGTGTTTTCTTCAAAATAATACCGGAGCAGACAATGGCCGCGATGCCGATAAAGTACGCCGCCGGTGCCACCCACCAGGCACCGCCGAAAATCGCGCCCGCCACCATCGCGATAAAGGGCAGCTTTGCGCCGCAG
Source organism: Lachnospiraceae bacterium (assembly GCA_017551665.1). Lineage (GTDB taxonomy): Bacteria > Bacillota > Clostridia > Lachnospirales > Lachnospiraceae > Butyrivibrio. Next base: position 22,868 of record JAFZLB010000020.1, on the reverse strand, counting down.
GGAATGAAGGTGGTGGTGATGATCGTCATACGGCGGTCACGTTCGTTTTCAATCGTGCGGCTCGCCATGATGCCGGGGATGCCGCAGCCCGTGCCGATGAGAATCGGAATGAAGGACTTGCCCGATAATCCGAAGCGACGGAAAATCCGGTCCATAATAAAGGCGATGCGCGCCATGTAGCCGCAGGCTTCCAGAAACGCGAGGAACAAAAACAGCACAAAGATCTGCGGCACAAAACCTAAGACCGCGCCCACGCCCGCGATGATGCCGTCCAGCACAAGGCCCTTCAACACGTCGTTGCAGCCGATCGCGTCAAGCCCCCGCTCAGCAAGCGCCGGAATGCCGGGCACCCAGGTGCCGTAGGAGGCGGGATCCGGCTCTTCCCCGCCGTTCTCCTCAAAGGTCTCCATCGCTTCCTCATATTCCGCGCCACCCGCGCCGAACAAATGAAAGCCGTCACCGAAGAGCCCGTCGTTGGCCCAGTCCGTCGCCCAGCTTCCGACCGTTGTCACGGAGACGTAATACACAATAATCATGACAATGGCAAAAATCGGCAGCGCAAGAATCCGGTTCGTCACCACGGAATCTATTTTATCGGACATGGTCATCCTGCGTTCTTCCTTCTTTTTCAGAACGCGGCTGATGATGCTGCCGATATAAACGTAACGCTCGTTGATGATGATGGAATCCGCGTCGTCGTCAATTTCCTTTTCCACCTGCGCGATGTCCTCGCGGATGTGCGCGAGCTTCTCCGGCGCGGGCTTCAGCTCTTCCAGCACTTCCTTATCCTGTTCGAAGAGCTTGATCGCGTACCAGCGCTGCTTCTCCAGCGGCATGTTATGCACCAGCGCCTCTTCAATATGCGCGAGACAGTGCTCCACGGGGCCGGAAAACTTATGCTTCGGAATCGTCTTTTCTCCGCCGGCCGCTTCCACGGCGGCTTTCGCCGCTTCCTGCACGCCGTTTCCCTTCAGCGCGGAGACGGAAATCACGCGGCAGCCAAGCTCCTTTGCGAGCTGTTCCGTATGAATGACATCGCCGTTTTTCTCCAGCACGTCCGACATGTTGATGGCCACGACGACAGGAATCCCGAGCTCCGTCAGCTGTGTCGTCAGATAAAGATTGCGCTCCAGGTTGCTGCCGTCCACGATGTTTAAGACCGCGTCCGGATTTTCTTTGATCAGGAAATTCCTGGCGATAACTTCTTCCAGCGTATAAGGCGAAAGGGAATAAATGCCCGGCAGATCCACCACCGTCACGTCATCATGGCCCTTCAGCCTTCCTTCCTTTTTTTCAACGGTAACGCCCGGCCAGTTCCCGACGAACTGGTTCGCGCCGGTCAGCGCGTTGAAAAGCGTTGTCTTTCCGCTGTTCGGATTGCCCGCGAGTGCGATTCTCATCCGTCTGTCCTCCCGCTTCTTTATGCCACCTGAATGCAGTCCGCTTCGTCCTTGCGAAGGGAGAGCTCATAACCGCGCACCGTGATCTCCACCGGATCTCCCAGCGGTGCCACCTTGCGGACGTAAATCTCCACGCCCTTCGTCACGCCCATGTCCATGATGCGGCGCCTGACGGCACCTTCACCGTGCAGCTTTTCCACCTTCACGGTCTCTCCCACTTTGACATCCTTCAGTGTTTTCATCTTCTTCCTTTCCTTACACCATGATCTTTAAGGCGGCTTCTTTGCTGATCGCGACACGGGAATTCTTGACATTCACGATCAGATCCTCCCGCACTTTGGAGACCACGCTGACGATGCTGCCGGTGACAAAGCCCATATTTTCCAGATGCGTCCGGACTTCTTCATTTCCCCTGACGCGCAGGATGACATACTCCGTTTTCGGTTCCGCAAGTGTGAGCGGCATCATCTGTACTCCTTTTTCTCCTTTACTTTGAACCCTTTAACTCTGATTAGCTTCCTCTAACCGCAAATTCATCTTACTCTTTTTTCAAAAAACTGTCAACAAAAAAATGCCCGAAACCCTTGATTTTACAAGGAAAATCGGGTATACTAAACAGGAATCATTACTGAAAAATTGTCGGATCCGCACTATGACTCCGACGGGGGAGAATCGGATGACCATCCAAAAATCAGCGGAAGATTACCTTGTCACCATGCTCGAGATGAAGGAACAGCACGGCTATATCCGTTCCATTGATCTCGCGGAGCAGCTCGGTGTCACAAAGCCTTCCGTTTCGTATGCCGTAAAACGCCTGCGGGAAAACGGCTATATCACAATGGACAAGGACAAATTCATTCAGCTCACGGACGCCGGCATGGTGATTGCCTCCAATATATACACGAAGCACAAACGCCTCGCGGATATTTTCATCGCGCTGGGCGTCAACGAAGAAACCGCGAAAAAAGACGCGCACCGCGTGGAGCACGACTTAAGCGACGAGACCTTCGACGCGATCTGCCGCTACACCAATCTTCATCTGACAAAAATCGAAAAAGCCTGCAAGCAGTTCTGCAAGAATCCGAAGCCTGACTGTTGACAAAAACCCCGGCACCGCCGGGGTTTTCATTCATGTCCCTGCCTGCAGCTTATGTGTGCTTTGACTTACGTCTCCCACTGGGAAAGCATCTGCCGCATCCAGTCGTGGACATCCGTATCATAGGTCTTGCGCAGCGTTTCCGGCGAAAAGACCTCGTTGATTTCTCCCTGCGCGACGCATTTGCCGTCCCGCATGAGCAGAATGCCCGTGCCAAAAGCCCTCGCAATGCTTAAGTCATGCATCACGCTGATCACGGCGCGCCCCTCCTCCTTCAGCCATTCCTGGATGAGGGAAAGGAGTTGCCTCTGGTAAACGAGATCGAGATGGTTCATCGGTTCATCAAGAATCAGCACCTTCGGATCCTGCGCAAAGAGCTGCGCGAGAAACATCCGCTGCATCTCGCCGCCGGAAAGCGTCAGCACCGACTGCGACGCAATGCCGTCCAGCCCCGTCAGGCGCAGGGCCTTTTCCACCATTTCCGCGCCGTCTTTATCCCTGCCGTCCGCGGAAAGGAAGCTGCCGCGGTAGGCATAGCGCCCCAGCCGCACCACCTCATGCACGCGGAAGGCGTAATCGATATGATGGGTCTGGGACAGCATGCCGATTTCCTTTGCCCGCTGCTTTGCGCTGAGTTTGCGCAGATCCTCTCCCCGGTACAACACCTCGCCCGTACAGGGAACACCGCCGATGAGCGCGTTGACGAGCGTGGTCTTGCCCGCACCGTTCGGCCCGGCGATCATCAGCCACGCTCCGCTGTCCAGCGAAAAGCTGACATGATCCACCACGCGTTTTCCGCGGATCTCCACCGTGATGTCTTTTCCGGAAAGAAGCTTCATGCGCTGCCCCTCCTCCGGTAAAAGATCCAGACAAAGAGCGGTGCGCCGATAAAGGAAGTCACGACACCGATCGGCAGCTCCAAAGGACTTAAGATCACCCTGGCGACGAGATCCGTCATCATCAGGAAGGACGCGCCGCCAAAGAGCGTTGCCGGCAGGAGCCTGCGGTGATTGGAGCCGGTGAAAAAGCGCACCATGTGCGGCGTCACCAGTCCCGCAAAGCCGATGGTGCCGCCGACGGAAACACAGACACCGATCATGGCCGACACCGCCACCAGAATGGTGAGACGCACCCGGCGGACATTGATGCCGATGTTTCTCGCGTTTTCCTCACCGATCGCAAAGGCATTGAGCTCCGTGGCATGGAAGAAAATCAAACCGCCGCAGATGACAAGCGCCACCGTCAGCAGGAGCGCGTCACGGTACACGGTTCCCGCAAGGGAGCCCATGGTCCAGAAGGTATAATGCTTTGTTCTGTCCGGCGCCAGCGTCATGATCAGCGAAATCAGACTGTGGATGAACATGCTGAAAATGATGCCCATCAGGATGATCGTGTTGGTCGAAAGGGAATGATCAATCCGGAAGGCCAGTGCCAGAATGAAGATCATGGACAAAAATCCGCTCAGCATGGCCATGGGCATCGGCCCGGCGAAGGACAGAAAGGGGACGGTCAGGTCAAAGGCGATGGCAAGCACCGCGCCCAAAGACGCCCCCGTGGAAACACCGAGCGTTGAGCCGTCCGCCAGGGGGTTTTTCAAAAGGCCCTGCATCGCGGCGCCGCTCAAAGAAAGCGCCGCACCGGAAAGCGCGACGCAAAGCACGCGCGGCAGACGGACGGACAGCAGGATGGAGGTGTACATCCGGTCCTCCGCCAGCTGTTCCGCACCGCGCAACGCGTTCACGATGATCCTGATCGTCTGCGTCAGCGGGACCCGGACGGAGCCCACGCCGACGCAGAAACAAAAGATCAGAACCGTAATCAGGAGAAAGACAACGTAGACAACCACAGGAAAGTGTTCGTCACGGTTCTTTCCCTCTGTTTTCTTTCCGGAAAGCGTCATGCAGCCTCTTTCAGTTCCTCCTGCAGCTCAATGACAAAGTCATACAGCAGCTGTGCGCCTTCCACCAGGCGCGGTGCCGGTCTGGAGAGTTCGTTGTTCTGCAGATTCAGAATCGCACCGTTTTGGACGGCCTTCATGTTTTCCCATCCGGGACGGGACATGATTTCCTCTTCCGGTGTCGGGCCTTCGCCGAAGTACATGGTGATGGTCACGATGTAATCCGGATCACGCTCAATGAGCTGTTCCTCGGAGATCGATGCCCAGCTCGGCTCGTCGTGGAAGGCATTCGTCAGACCCATCATCGTCGCGATCTCATCCATGAAGGTGCCGCCGCCGGCCGCCATCAGGCCCCATTCCAGCGGGGAAACCTCAAAGTACACGGTCTGTGTGCCGTCCCCCACGGGATTGGCTTCGATTTCCGCAAAGGCGTCCTTCATGTCCTGCACCACCTGCTCCGCTTCCGGAAGGCGTCCGAGCGCCTCACCGATCAGCAGAACGGAATCATACACACCCGCGATATCCGTGGTCTCGGACACGACCACCTGTATGCCCGCTTCCTCTAACTGCGCGATCTGCTCTTCGGACTGCGCCATCGTGGTCATAAACACCACCTGCGGATCCAGGGCGATGATCTGCTCGACATTGGTCTCCATGCCGGACTGTACTTCTTCGATTGCAAGAACCTCCGCCGGATAATCCGCGTAGGTGCCACGTCCGACCAGAAGGTCACCCGCGCCGACAGCAAAGATGATTTCACAGTCGGAGGGCTGCAGTGCCACGACACGCTCCACCGGCTGGGGGATCGTCACCGTGCGGCCGGTCTGGTCCGTCACCGTAACGCTCTCTCCCTCCGGTGCCTCAGCGGTATCTTCCGCCGCGGAGGTATCCTCTGCCGCGGAGGTATCTTCTGCCGCGGATGTGTCCTCCGCCGCCGAGGTGTCCGCCGCGGAAGCGACTTCGCTTGCCGCGCTGGCCGCCTGCGACGCAGACGTCCCTGCGGTCGTGTTTCCGCCGCATGCCGCGAGTACCATCATGCATGCGAGCATCAGTGCCAGCCATTTTCTGTTTCTCTTCTTCATGTTTCTCCTCCTGCTTTGCTTTTCCTGTACGAACCATACATCCTTTTGAGAATCAAAAAAAAGTATAATTCCATTCTTCTCCCGATGTCAACCGTGCGGGCATAAACCGTGCGGGCATAAACCTGGCGGGCACAACCCCTCATGGCACAGGCGCTTTTGGATTACTCCGCAGCCTTCAGCGCCGCCGCCATATCGATGCGGTTTAATTTGCGTATCATGGCAAGATCCACCAGCGCGCCGAAGACCATCGTCAGCACGATGCACATGACAAAGCTCATCGGCAGAATGCGGGCGGTAAAATAGACAAGATCCAGGCGGATGGTGCCGATGACAAAACGGTTCAGCACAATCCCCAACGGAATCCCCAGAAAAGCGCCAAGCAGCGTCAGCAGCAGGTTTTCCCGAAGCACATAGCCGGCCGCCTCGCCGGGATAAAAGCCGAGCACCTTCACCGTCGCGATCTCGCGCATCCGTTCCGTGATGTTGATGTTCGTCAGATTATAGATCACGATAAAGGCCAGCGCCGCGGCGCAGACGATGGTCAGAATCACGATGTAGATCATGTTTTCCATGATGGTGCCGATGCGGTCCTTGAGCGTCGTCGCGGTGGTCACGTTCAGCACGTTGTCCTCGTTCAGCAGCATCGCCGTCATGTCCTCCGCGTCCGCCTCGGGCACAATCCAGGCGGTTTTCATCTCCGGCGCCTCGCCCGTCATCGCGCGATAGGTGTCCTCCGTCAGGAAGGCGTAATTGAAAATGTAATTGTCAAAGATGCCGCTGACCGTCAGGCTGTGCCTTTTGTTGTCGATCGTCACCTCCAGCGTATCGCCCGCCGAAAGCTCCAAATCCGCGGCCAGTCCCGTATTGATCAGCACCTCTCCTTCTCCGGGATACGAAAGCGCTTCTCCCTGCGACTCCATCACAAAGAAATCCTGCAGGCGCGAAGCATCCTCCGCCACGCTCACATAGGCGCTCTTTTCCCTGCCCTGTGCGCTGACCGTCAGCGAGGACTGATACAAAAACATCGTGTCGCCGCCTGCCTCCGACACAAGCTCCGTAAAGGCCGTGCGCGCCTCCGCGTCCTGATCCTCCGAAAACAACACGTCGTAAGAAAAGCGCAGAATCTCGTCATACTGATAGACCACGACATCCTGGATGGAATCCCGCAGACCGAAGCCCGTCAGCATCAGCGCCGTGCAGCCGCCGACACCCAGCGTCATCATCAGCACGCGTTCCTTGTAGCGGAAGATGTTGCGCATCGTCACCTTCCACATAAAGCTAAGCCGCTTCCATACAAAGCCCGCGCGTTCCAAAGCGACGCGCTTCCCGTGCTTCGGCGGCTTGGGACGAAGCAGCTGCGCCGGCACCTCCTTCAGCGTCGAGCGCAGGGACAAATAGGTCACGCCCAGCATCGCCAGCACATAGAGCGCGAAGGTAAAGAGCGACAGCGGCACATTCAGGTAATAGCCCAGCGTCTCCGTAAAGTCATACATGATGGAATACGCCTTCCAGATCATGGCGGGAATCAGGAAGGAGCCGCCGAGGATGCCCACGATGCAGCCCAGCACCGTCGCCGACATGGAATACACCAGATACTTGCTCATCGTCCCCGCACCCGAATAGCCCAGCGCGTTCAGCACGCCGATCTGTCCGCGCTGCTCCTCCACCATGCGGCGCACCGTCGTCATGCAGATCAGCGCGGCGACGGCAAGGAAAAAGATCGGAAACACCGTGGAAACACTGCGCACGATCTCCGCGTCGCTTTCCAGACAGGCATAGCCGACATTCCCCTCGCGGCCGATGACGTAAACGGAAGGGCGCTTGATGTCTTCGATTTCCTGGCGCGCGTCCTGAAGCTCCTGCTCCGCGTCCGCCAGCTCCGTCTCCGCCTTCGCAAATTCCTCGTCCGCTTCCTTTCTGGCGTCCTCGTATTCTTTTACGCCGTCCTCGTATTCCACCAGACCGTCCTCATATTCCGCGAGGCCGTCCTTGTATTCCTTTTCACCGTTTCTGAGCTTCCGCTCCGCGTCGGCAATCTTTTTCTCCGCGTCCGCGATTTCCCGGTCGAAGGTGACCTTCGCGTCGTAGAGCTCCTGCTGTCCCTTGAGAAATTCCTCTCTCGCCTCATCCAGCTGCGTTCTCGCGTCGTCCAGCTGTTTCTTCGCGTCATAGAGCTTCTGCCGGTTCTCTTCCAGCTCCCGCTCTCCCTGCTCCAGTCCGCTCCAGCCGGCGGAAAGCTGCGCGGCGGCATCGTCCAGCTGTTTCTTCGTGGCGGCAAGCTGCTGCTCTCCCGCCTTGATCTGCGCCGCGGCGCCGTCCAGCTGCTGCTTCGTGGCGTCCAGCTGCGCCCTTGCCCCGGCCAGTTGCTGTCTGATGCCGATCACCTTCTGATCCGCGGGGCCGAACATCGCTTCCATCGCGTCCGCCTGCGCGACGTTCTCCGCGTACGTTTTTTCGCCTTCCAGGTACGCGGCAAGCCCCGCCTCATACTCCTTCTTTTTTTCGTTGAACTGCGCGCTCCCCTCCCGGTAGGCCGCCAGTCCCGCGTCATATTCCTTCTGCGAAGACGTCAGCTGCGCCCTGCCGTCCGCAAGGCTGCGCTCCCCCTCCGCGAATTTTCCCGCGTTCGCCTCGTATTCCTTCTTTCCTTTGTTGTATTCCGCCTCGCCGTCCGCGATTTCCTGAAAGGCGTCATCCAGTTTTTTTTGCGCGTCCGCGATTTCCTTTTCCCCGTCCGCGCGCGCCTGCGCCAGATCTGCCTTCGCTTTTTTCAGATCCCTTGCGCCCTTGTCTAAGTCCTTCCGCGCGTCTTCCAGCTCCTGCTTCGCGTCCTCCAGCTCCTGCGCCGCGTCCGCAAGCTCCTGCTCGGCGTCGGCCAGCTCCTGTTCCGCCTTGTCCTTTTCCTCGTGGTATTCCTTCAGCGCGTCGTCATATTCCTGCTCCCCCTCCGCAAGCTCTTCGTTTGCTTCGTCCAAAATCTCCCGGTAACGCTCGTCCGCCAGGGTCTCCGCGTCCTTCTCCGCCTGCGCGGTCAGCGCGTCCGCACGGTTCTCGTATTCCTCCGTGTAAATCTCCCCGATGTCCGGCACGCTGACATAGACCGTCGTGTAATAATCCGCGTCAAAGCTGTCCGCCGTCAGGTAAATGAAACCGTTGATTTCGCCGGAAGCCAGCGTGGTATTGCCTCTTTCGAAATTGAGATAGAGCGGCGAGACACAGCTTCCCGTCACGGTAAAGCTTCGCTTTTTGAAGATGTCCAGCGTGTCCTCGTCATTGTTCGCGGAGAGCGTGATCGTTTTGCCGACCGCGTCCGGAAAGAAGCGCCCGTCCACGAGGCATTCCCCCGCCTTTTCCGGCAGCCTGCCCTCCCGAAGCACGGGCACATTGACGCGCTCCGGCAGCGAAAGGAAGGTATAGACATGCTCTTCGCCCGCTTCGTTCACCAGCGCGTCCTGGCGGAAGGCCCCTTCGGCATCCGCAAGCCAGTCCTCCTGTTTCAGCGCCTCGACATTGGGCTCCGAATAACCGAGCGTCGAAACAAAGGCAAAGTCATAGAAGACGGATTCCGTCAGATAGCGGTTGGCGGACTGCACCATCGCGTCTCTGGTGACGCGCAGCCCCACAAAGAAGCCGCTGCCCAGGGCGATAATCCCGAAAATGGCAAGAAAGCGCCCCGGAGAGCGCCTGATTTCACGGGTGATGTTTTTGATGAGTGCCGTCTTCACCACTCAATTTCCTCAATCGGTACCGGATGCTCGTTGACGGTGTTGGAGGTGACGGTGCCGTTCTTCACGCGGATGACGCGGTCCGCCATGGCGCAGAGCGCGGAGTTGTGCGTGATGATGATGACCGTCATGCCCCGCTCCCTGCAGCTTTTTTCCAAAAGCGTGAGGATGGCCTTGCCGGTGCCGTAATCCAAAGCACCCGTCGGCTCGTCGCAAAGCAAAAGCTTCGGATTCTTCGCAAGGGCTCTGGCGATGGCCACACGCTGCTGCTCCCCGCCCGAAAGCTGGGACGGGAAGTTGTCCATGCGCTCTTCCAGACCGACGTCTTTCAAGACCTGCGCGGGTTCCAGGGGATCCGCACAGATCTGCGTCGCCAGCTCCACGTTTTCGAGCGCCGTCAGGTTTTCGATGAGATTGTAAAACTGGAACACAAAGCCGATGTCAGCGCGGCGGTAGGTGATGAGCTTTCTGCTGTTGTAGGCGGAAATGTCCTCCCCGTCCAGCACAATGGTCCCCTCCGTCAGACGGTCCATGCCGCCGAGGATGTTGAGCAGCGTCGTCTTGCCCGCGCCCGAAGGCCCCACAATCACCGTCAGCTCGCCCTTTTCGACCGTAAAGGAAGCATCGGCGAGCGCCGCAATCTCGACCTCGCCGGTTTTATAGACCTTTTTCACATTTCGGAACTCAATGAAGGACATGCCTCACCCCTCATATCCGCTCAGATCAATGTCCTCTTCCTTTGCGATTTCCACAAGCTCCTCGTCCGTGGCCTCTGCCACGCGCTTCAAGTCCACATCCACCAGCTTCTGCGAAAAGCCGAGGCTCCTTGCGGTCATGTAGTATTCCTTTAAGTCATTGCGCAGTTTTTCGTAATTCAAAACGTTCTTCCTCCGTTCCTTTAGGATTTCGGCACCACCGTCCGGCTGTCCTTGACGATATGCTCCGGCGGCACCACGCCGCGGACGCTCACCGTCGGATAAACATTGCTGTGAGACCCGATCACGCTGCCCGGATTCAGCACCGCGTTGCAGCCGATCTCCGCGTAATCGCCCAGAATCGCGCCGAACTTGCGCAGTCCCGTCACAATCCGCTCCGGCATGCCGAAGGCCGCCGCGTCGTTTTTGACCACAATGTTCTTGCGGTCCGCTTTGACATTGGAAGTGATGCTGCCGGCGCCCATGTGTGCGTGGAAGTCCAGGACGGAATCCCCGACATAGTTGTAATGCGGCGCTTCCACCTGATTGAACAGGATCACGTTCTTCAGCTCCGTGGAATTCCCGACCGTCGCGCCCTTGCCGACGATCGCGCATTCCCGGATAAAGGCGCAGTGCCGGATCTTCGCCCCCTCGTCAATGATGACGTAATCCCCGAGGAAGGCCGTCGGCGCCACCTCCGCGCTTTTCGCAATCCAGACATGCTCTCCCTTTTGCTCGAATATGGCCGGATCCAGCGCCGGCCCCAGTGCCGCGATAAAGTCCTTGATTTTCGGCAGAGCCTCCCAGGGATAATGCAGTCCCTGAAAAATGTCCTTCGCGATCGTTTCCTCTGTATTAAAGAATTCCTTCATGTTTTCCGCCCTCCTGATCCCTTCCGATATTTTACATTTTTATGACCCGTGGCGCAAGAAGCCGGATAATAGGGGGCAATGGCGTCAAAACGCGCCTTCAGCAGTGCGCTTCGGTCCGCGCTCTTCACGCCCTCAACCTGCCTGCGGATGAAGCCCTCCAGCTTTTCCATATACTCCGCCTCGCTGATCCTGCCCTCGGCGACGCCTGCCAGCCCCTTCTCCCAGCTGGCCGTCAGCTCCGCCTTCAGCATGGAAGGCATGGACGCGGCGACCGTTTCATAAATCATTTCCCCGGTCTGGGTCGGAGTGATGATCTGTGTTTTTTTGTTCAGGTTCAGATACGCATTGCCCACTAACTTTTTCAAAATCTCGGCGCGGGTCGCGCTCGTGCCGATGCCGGCCCCCTTGATCTGTGCACGCAGCTCCTCATCCTCAATGAACTGACCGGCGTTTTCCATGGCCAGAATCAGGGTACCGGAGTTGTATCGCTTCGGCGGTGTCGTTTCGCTCTCCTTGATTGAGAAACTGTCGATATTTAATTTTGTTCCCTTCCGGAGTTTGCGCAGCAGCTCCATTTTTTGCTCGTCGGTTTCGACGGTTTCGTTTTCATCCCTGTTGTTATTCTTCGAATCCTCTGTCGCGTCTGCTGCGTCCTGATTCGTATCATCCGCTTTTTTCTTCTCTGCGCTCTCTGCCTTCGCCTTCCTTCCCTCTCCCGCCACATGCAGGTAGCCCTTGGACTGTAATAAACGAAAATTCGTATAGAAGCGTTCGGTATACTTTCCCTCCAAATCCGGTACTGCTATGGTCAACGCAATTTTCTCATAGACGGCAGGCGGGAAGAACACGGAAAGGAAGCGACGGGCAATCATCATATAAACCGCATGACTATTGGGTTTTAACGATTTAATAACACTTGTTCCCTGTCCGGTGGGGATGATGGCGTAATGATCCGTCACCTGCTTGTCGTTCACATAGCGTGTTTTGGCGATGGTCTTGTGGGTCCCGTGCTGAATGATCGATTTTGCGTATATTTTGAGTTCCTCCACCTGTTCCAATCCCCTGATATTCTTTTCGATCTCCTTGGCGGCGGCGGTGGAAAGCACCCGTGCGTCCGTCCTGTGGTAGGTGGTGAGTTTTTTCTCGTACAACTCCTGGGCGATCTGCAGGGTTTCGTCCGGACTGATCTTCAGCGACCGTGCGCAGTCGTTCTGCAGCTCCGCCAGATTGTATAATAACGGCGCGTATTTTTTCTCCGTTTTCTTTTCGTTCTTTTCTATGACAGCTGTTATGCTTTCGTCCGCCAGCGGATAGCGCTCCTGCGCCCCGTCCTCTTTCCCGCTGTTCGCAGCTTCTTCCGCACCGCCAAGAGAACTGATCAGTGCCTTCGCGGACGCCCGTTCCCGGAAGCCCTTTTCGTTGTACAGCAGAGGGGACTCATGGTAGCGGCTGCCCTTGACGGCCTTCCATGCGGCCGTCAATGTCTGCCGGGATGCCGCCTCTGCGTCCGCTTCTGCGTCTGCTTCTTCCTTGGCCTGCGCCTCTGTTGCCTGCGCTGAGGCCGCCCCCGGCAGAAGGAAACAGCCCTCCACGCCATAGTACGGTGTCTTGACAAAGTCCCGGATCTCCCGCTCCCTTGTGACCACCATGCCCAGCACACAGGTCATGACGCGTCCGATCGCGATGACGCACTTATCGATATTCAGATAATTTTTTATCTCTTTAGCATACTTCAATGTGACGGCGCGTGAGAAGTTGATGCCCATCAGATAGTCTTCCTTCGCGCGCAGATACGCGGATGCGCTCAGGTTGTCGTAGGCCGACAGGTCCTTTGCCTCGCGGATGCCCCGGAGAATCTCCTCCTCCGTCTGGGCGTCGATCCAGACGCGCCTTCGTTCCTTCCCCCTGACGCCGCTCATCATCTCCACGAGCCGGTAAATATACTCCCCCTCGCGCCCCGCGTCGGTGCAGACGTAAATTCTGCCGATGTCTGCCCGCTTCAGCAGCCCGCTGACAATCCCGAACTGCTTCTTCACGTTCGCGATCACCTCATATTTGAACTGCGCCGGCAGGAAGGGGATTTTTTCGAGCGTCCAGCGTTTCATGGCCGGGTCGTAGGCCTCCGGATAGCACATGGTCACCAGATGCCCGACGCACCAGGTCACCACGGCCCGCTCCGACTCCATATAGCCGTCTTTGCCGCCGCCCCTGACCTGCAAGACCTGCGCATAGGCCTTGGCCACGCTTGGCTTTTCTGCGATAAACAAATCTTTCATGGGAAACATCTTACCATATTTCCGTGGCAAACGTCACAAATTTTGCGCCCGTTTTACAGAAAGACCCTACTTTTTGACGGTAGACGGAACAACAAAACTGACTTATAATTGAAATTTGGGAGCAGACAAAGATGACAGATCACCTCACGGACAAATTCACATCGCTCAGGGAACCCGGCAGCGCCATCACCCACCTGATCGCCGCCGTCCTGACCGCCGTCGCGGCCTGTCCGCTGCTGCTGAAGGCCCTGAAGGAGGATCGCGTCACCTTTTATTCGATGCTGGTGTTCATTGTCAGCATGCTGATGCTCTACACCGCTTCCACGGTCTTTCATGCCGTGAATTCCGACGAAAAAACCATCAGCGTTTTCCGGAAGATTGACCACAGCTGCGTCTTCGTCCTGATTGCCGGGACCTATACGCCGCTCTCGCTCCTGGTACTGCCGCCCGAAAGCGGAAGGCCGCTTTTGACGGCCGTCTGGAGCGTGGCGCTCTGCGGCATTTTCCTGAAACTGTTCTGGGTGAACAGCCCGAAATGGCTGACCGCCACGATTTATATCATCTTCGGCTGGTTTGTGCTGGGGGTGTACGACGTGCTCCTCGTGCTGCTTTCCAGGCCCGCGCTCTGGCTCTTCTTCGGGGGCGGCGTCATCTATACCCTGGGCGGCATCCTCTATTCCCTGCGGACGGACGCCTTCGACACGAAGCATCCGCTCTTTGACGCCCACGCGGTGTTCCACCTCTTCGTCATGGCGGGGAGCCTTTGTCACTTTATTTTTATGTTTCGGTATGTACTCTAAGACGAATGCGTTATGCCCATACTTGTTTGACCGCAAACAAAAACACCCGCGACTTGCACGGGTGTTTTTTTGACGGAGAAGCGGGGATTTGAACCCCGGCGCCGCTATTAACGACCTACTCCCTTTCCAGGGGAGCCCCTTCGGCCAGCTTGGGTACTTCTCCTCGTCGGCGCGGACTGCGCTACTGCTCGAATCACGCTGCAAAGATGCGTGATTCTCGCCACGCTCCGTCGCGCCTCCTCTTCGCGTCAAGCGCAAGCTGCTTGACGCGGTGTGTGCCGCTTCGCGGCAGAACATTCTTTATCTTAGCAAAGGCGGGTGTTTATGTCAAGGATTCGCCTCGCCGTAATACGCGGCGTACCACTCCGCGAAGCGGCGGATGCCGTCGCGCAGATCCGTCGCGGGCTTATAGCCGAAGTCCCGCTCAAGCGGTGCGGTATCCGCATAAGTGCGCGGCACGTCGCCCGGCTGCATGGGAACCTTTTCGGACATGGCCTCCACATCGAAGTCCTGCGGCAGCACGCCTGCGCGGACCAGTTCCTCTGCCAGAATCCCCACAAAATCCATGAGCTTTTCCGGGTGGTTGTTGCCGATGTTATAGACCGCATACGGCGCCTTCGGCAGCCCGTATTCGTCCTTTCCGCGCGCCGGCGGCTTACGCATCACGCGGTACACGCCTTCGACGATATCATCCACATAGGTGAAATCCCGCTCGCAGTCGCCGTAATTGAAGATCTGCACCTTCTTTCCTTCACGCCACATGTTCGTAAACAGGAAGCAGGCCATATCCGGGCGTCCCATGGGCCCGTAAACGGTAAAGAAGCGCAGTCCCGTCACGGGCATGTCATAGAGTTTGCCGTAGCAGTGCGCCATCAGCTCGTTGGACTTCTTCGTCGCGGCATAAAGCGAGACCGGATGATCCACCGGATCCTCCGTGGAAAAGGGAATTTTCGTGTTGCCGCCGTAGACCGAGGAGGAAGAGGCATACACCAGATGCCGCACGCCACGGTAGGTGCCGTCCTCCGCACTGTCCTTGCGCGCCGCGCCCGAAAGGCCGTCATAGCTGTGCCGGCAGGCCTCTAAAATATTGAAAAAGCCGGTGATATTTGCCTCCATATAGGCTTCCGGATGATCGATGGAATAACGCACGCCTGCCTGCGCGGCAAGGTTCACCACCACATCGGGCCTGAACTCCGCGAAAATCCCGTCCACCGCCGCCTTGTCCGCGATGTTCTCTTTGCAAAAAACCCATGTATTTTCCGCAGCGGCATCCGCGGCCTTTTCGATGACCGAAAGGCGGTGCTCCTTCAGCGTCACGTCGTAATAATCATTGACACTGTCCACGCCGACAATCCGGACGCCACGCTCTTCCTTCAGCAACCGCAGAATCAGATGCGTCCCGATAAAGCCGGCCGCTCCCGTGATCAGTATGGTTTTGTTGTGCAAAGCAAGCTGCTCCATATTTCTGTTTCTCCCTTTCCCGCATGCGCAAATTCTCTTTCATTTTACCACACTCCCCTCCTGTTCCGCCATCCCTGGCGGAACGCAAAGCAGTCGTGTCGGTGGCATGGCGCATCCGTGCGCGCATACCACGGCAACTCCCCTCCTGTTCCGCCATCCCTGGCGGAACGCAAAGCAGTCGTGTCGGTGGCATGGCGCATCCGTGCGCGCATACCACGGCAACTCCCCTCCTGTTCCGCCATCCCCGGCCGCCGCGCAGTCTTCTTGCGTCCGCCGCTTTGAAAATGCTATACTGTTCCTGTTCCTGTTGCAATTCACAAAGGAAAAGGAGGGGAGAAATGAAAAAAGGAATGGGAAAACGTTTGATTGCGCTGCTGCTTGCCGCCATGCTCACGGTGATGACGGGCTGCGCCGGACAGAACGCGACAAGTACTTCCACCGCGGCATCAACGGCGGAATCCGTTGCGGAGGCCGCGTCAACGGCAGAGGTGGCGGATGCCGCGGCAACAGAGGAAGCGCCGGAGGAAACGGCAGAAGAAACGGAGGAACCCGCGGAAGAAACGCCGGCGGAGGAAGCGCCCGCAGAGGTGGAAAAGAACGGCGAGATTTATATTCTCTTCACCAGCGACATGCACTGCGGCGTGGACCAGGGCTTCGGTCTTGCGGGTGTCGCGCAGGTACGCGCCTATCTGGAATCGCAGGGCTATGAGACGATTCTTGTCGATGACGGTGACGCCATCCAGGGGGAACCGCTCGGCACGATCAGCAAGGGCTCCAGCATCATTTCCCTGATGAACGCGATGAAGTATGATGTCGCCATTCCGGGCAACCATGAATTCGATTACGGTATGGAGAACTTCCTGAAGCTCACGGAAGAAGCGGACTTCCCTTACATCAGCTGCAATTTCAATAAAGAAGGCGAACTCATCTTTGCGCCCTACATCGTGAAGGAGCTTGCCGGCATCCGCATCGGCTTTGTCGGCGTGACAACGCCGCAGACGCTGACGTCTTCGACGCCCCGCTATTTCCAGAACGAGGCCGGGGAATACATCTACGGCTTCCTGCAGGATGACAGCGGCGAAAGTGTGTATGCGGCTGTCCAGGACGCCGTGGACGCGGCAAGAGCGGACGGTGCGGATCTCGTTTATGTCATGGCGCACTGCGGCAACGAGGAAGCCGCCAGGCCCTGGACCTATGCGGACATCATCGGAAACACCAACGGCATCGATGTGCTTTTTGACGGGCACAGCCATGACACGGATCAGGTCGTCATGAAAAACAAGGACGGCGAGGATGTGACGCGAAGCGCCTGCGGCACAAAGCTCAGCTGCATCGGCTACAGCCGCATCACCGCCGAAGGCGAGGTGGCGGAGACCGGCGTCTGGACCTGGAACAACAAGATTCCCGCCACGGATATGTTTGGAATCAGCAACGAAATCAGTGAAGACCTCCGCCTCGTGCAGGCGGATCTGGAGGAATCGCTGACGGAGGTGATCGCCACATCCGCCTTTGAACTGACCATCAGCGACCCCGTGGAAACGGATTCTTCCGGAAAGCCCATCCGTATGGTGCGCCGTGCGGAAACCAACCTGGGTGATCTGTGCGCGGACGCCTATCGTGACCAGGGACAGGCGGACATTGCCCTTGTGAACGGCGGCGGCATCCGCGTGTCCGTCGACGCGGGCGATATCACCTACGGCAACATCTTAAGCGTCAATCCCTTCGGAAACGAGCTCTGTGTGCTTGAGGTCACGGGCCAGCAGGTGCTGGACGCGCTGGAATGGGGCTGCCGCTCGGTGCCTGAAGAAAACGGTGGTTTTCCGCAGGTCTCCGGCCTCAGCTATGAAATCGACACCACCGTGGAGAGTACCTGCACGCAGGATGAAAACGGCATGTTCACCGGTGTCAAAGGCAAACGCCGCGTGCAGAATGTCCTTGTGGGTGACGAACCGATCGATCCCAAAAAGACCTACACCCTTGCCGGACATAATTACATGCTCTTAAGCAACGGCGACGGCTACACGGCCTTTGACGGCGCGACCGTCCTGCAGGACAGCATCAAGCTGGACAACCAGGTGCTCATGGACTACATTTCGGAAACGCTTGGCGGTGTCATCAGCGAGGACTACGCGGATCCCTACGGGCAGGGACGCATCGTCATTCTCGAATAAAGCGTTATGAAACACAACGGGGCGTGTCCGGAAAGGACACGCCTCTTTTTATTCGGCACTATTCTCCCAATGCTCCGCCAATACGTCCATGGCGGCGGCATAGCCTTCAAAGCCCCTGCCGGTGATACTCGTGATGCAGGCCATGCCCGCGTAAGAAATCTGACGGAAGGCCTCCCGCTTGGAGAGATCCGACAGATGCACCTCCACGGCCGGCAGACCGACGGCCTTCAGCGCGTCCAGTATGGCGATGCTGGTATGGGTGTAGGCCGCGGCGTTGATGATGATGCCGTCAAACGCGCCAAGGGCCTGCTGTATTTTATCGACAATCTCTCCCTCGTGATTGGACTGAAATACTTCAATTTCCAGATCCCTGCGCTCCGCCTTCGCCTCGCAGAAACGCAGCAGTTCCTCGTAGGTCCCGCTGCCGTAAATCTCCGGCTCACGTTTCCCGAGCAAATTCAGATTCGGCCCGTTGATGATCAAAATGTTCTTTTGTTCCATGCTTTCCTCTCTCTTCATTTTCCCGCAAACCGCAGCCTTACGTTTTCGCATCACGAAAACGCATCACGCACCGCATCACCCTGCCTTCACTTCCCTCGCCCCGTCATGCGCTCTCCCGCAACATCATCGCGTCCAGCAACGCGCAGGCCATGGCCGCTTCCATGACCGGCACGGCCCGGAACACAATGCAGGGATCATGCCTTCCGCCGACGCGAATCTTCGTTTCCGTCAGGCTCCGCATGTCCACGCTGTCCTGCTCCTTCGCGATGGACGGCGTCGGCTTCACGGCCGCGCGGAACACCAGCGGCATTCCCGTCGTGATGCCGCCAAGGATGCCGCCCGCGTGGTTGCTCCTCGTTTTCACCCTGCCCTCTTCCACAAAGAAGGGGTCATTGTGATCGCTCCCGCGCATGCTTGCCGCGGCAAAGCCCGCGCCGAATTCAATGCCCTTCACCGCGGGAATCCCGAACACGATACCGGCAATCCGGTTCTCGATTCCCCCAAACATCGGCTCTCCGATGCCCGCCGGCACACCCGAGGCCTCGCACTGAATGATACCGCCGACGCTGTCACCCTCGTCCCGCGCCCGCGCAACCGCAAGGCGCATCTGCTCTTCCTCTGTCTCACCGCCAATCATCACAGGCCATGCGCGGACGCTGATGTTTTGCGGTTCCAGCAGCTGCAACGCAATGCCCCCCGCGATGCAAAGCGGCGCCGTCATCCGCCCGGAAAATACACCTCCGCCGGGCGGAAGCTCCGTTGTCCCCGACTGCATCATGGCGGCAAAGTCCGCGTGACCGGGACGGGGCGTATGCCGGAACGCTTCGTAATCACCGCTCCTGACATCCATATTGCGTATCACTGCACGCAGGGGACCTCCGTCCGCGCAAACCGTTTTCGCCTCTGCGCCTTCCTCGTCGCAGGCGCTGACGCCCGCGGTAAATTCCACAAGATCCGGCTCCCGCCGCGACGTCGAAAGTTCGTCGCGACCCGGCGCACGGCGCTCCAAAAAGGCCTGCAACCGCTCCCTGTCAATGACCGTCCCCGCCGGCAGCCCCTCAATCGTCACACCGATCTCCGCGGCATGCGAGGCACCGAAGATCGTAAACCGAGATGCTCTTCCGTAAGAAAAATTCATTCTTCCTCCGCTCTTTCCGGATGCCCCGCCGTCATGGAAGCAGCAGGCTTCACCACGCCAGAAACTCCCTGAGTTCCCCGACCGGAATGCTGTGCAACTCACAGTGCCCGATGTCATGCGGAACGATCAGCCGGATGCTGTCCCCGCGCCGTTTCTTGTCCCGCAGCAAAAACAACAGCAGTTCCTCAAGGGAATACGTCGTTTCCGTGGGAAGTCCGCATTTTGCGAGCAACTTCCGGATGCGCTCAGCGGCTTCACCCCGCAGAAATCCCGCCCGGACGGCCGCCCCGGCGATGATGCTTAAGCCCGCCGCCACCGCGCGTCCGTGCGATACCTCATATTCGCTCACCGCCTCAATCCCGTGCCCGACAGTATGCCCCAGATTCAGCTTCTGCCTTAATCCCGTATCAAACTCGTCCTGCCGGACATACTCCGCCTTGATGCCGATGCAGGCGGGAATGACGTAGGCGCGGTCAAAATCAACACCCCGTTCCTCCAGATGATCGAAGAGTTCCCCGCCTTCCAACACGCCGTATTTCATGACCTCCGCGCAGCCGTCCGTCCAAAACGCCTCCGGCAACGTGTCAAGCACGCTGAGGTCACAGAGCACCAGCTTCGGCTGATAAAAGGCGCCCGCCAGATTCTTCCCCTGCGGCAGATTGACGGCGGTCTTTCCGCCGACGGACGAATCCACCATCGCCAGCAGCGAGGTCGGAATCTGCACATACGGAATCCCCCGAAGATAGGTGGCTGCCGCAAAGCCGGCGAGATCCCCGCACACACCGCCGCCCAGCGCAATAACGGCATCGCTCTTGGTCAGCCGATGCTCCGCCAGCGTGTTCAGCAGTTCCAGATAATGCGCGCTGTCCTTGCTTTTTTCGCCGGGCGCGATCACATGGCGAAAGACCGCAAAGCCTTCCCGCGCAAGGCTTTCCGCAAGCCGCTCCCCGTACAGGGCATCCACGGTTTCGTCGCTGACGACACACAGCATCTCCGCCCCGGGAAGCAGGCTTCGGATTCTTTCTCCCGCTTCGGACAGCAGCCCCTCTCCCACGAGGACATCATAGGCTGCTTCCGTCTCCACTCTGACTGTTACCATGTCAAACCGTCTCTTTCCTTTTTCTCTTGATTGCTCCCGTCCCGTCCCGTTTGCCCGGCACGGTAGCCTGCCTCTATTGTACCCGAAAACCGCTCCGTTTTCATGTTTTTTCTGCGCAGCCGCCATGATATGGATTCTTGACAGTAAAACCGCGCTTTGCTAAGATAATTCTTGCGCTTGACGTGAGGAGCGGTATCGAAGTGGTCATAACGAGGCGGTCTTGAAAACCGTTTGTCCGCAAGGGCGCGCGGGTTCGAATCCCGCCCGCTCCGTCAACACAAAAAGGACTTCACCCGCATGGGACGAAGTCCTTTTTCCTTGTATTCATTATGATGATCGTGACCGTCCGGACGCTCTCAGCGTACCTCGCTACCGCCCCATTCCGCAAGCGTAAAGCCTTCACGCTGCGGTGCGATAAAGGTCTGCGCGGGCAGCGTATCCTGTAACGCCAGCGCTTCGTCTTCCGAAAGCGGGCGGAAGGACATGAAGACTCGGATCACCGTATCCGGCAGCGGGTCCGCGAAAAGCTTCGCCGCGTCGGTATAGTTTTCGCCCTGGAAGGAAATGAGATTCCATTCGTTTCCTTCCATGCGCGGCAGCCAGTAAATGATGAACTCGTTGGCCTCGCGTGCGCTCAGCCCCTGCGCGGCAAGCGCTTCTTCGAGGAATGCCGCCGTGTCTTCCCCGCGAATCACAAAGCCTTCGGAAAAGTCCGGCGTAAAGCCGTCTTTGCCCTCCCAAAAGAGACAATAGTATTCCCTGCCATCCGCGCCAAAAAGCGTTCCGTCGGGACGCGCCGTCACCTGCCATGTGTTTTCCGCGTCGAAGGAAGGATAGATTGTTGTAAGCGTACCGGCGTAATCCAGCCGCAGGGAAACTTTTGTTTCTTCCTCCGGATACAGATAGATCGCCGGTTTTTCCGCCAGGGGATAGACGGATTTATTCTCCGGCAGCGATTCGTCGGTTTTTTCGAAGATCAGCTGATCGCCGTCGTAAAACAGCGTCAGCGTATCGCCGGAAAAGGTCATCTTCATCGTAGTGCGCGAGAAATGCAGGCTGTTGTCCGTCCAGGTGGACGGATAATCCATGTAATAGCCACCCTCGTATTCATACAGCGTAGCCGTGCCGTCGCTGTTGAGCTGAAGATAAGAGTCTACCCCCGGCGCGAAGACTTCCGCCGCATTTGTCATCTTGTACAGTCCCGCCTTGCTGGCGCTGTCGCCGCCGCCGCCGAAGACGCCGGTCAGAAAGAGAATCAGGACGACAAGTCCCGCGACAAGAACGGTACCGCCGGCAGCAAGTCCGATGACCAGACCCTTGCGGGATTTCTTTCCGCCTGCCGCCCCCCCGTCAAGTTTCGCACCGCAGCTGATACAAAAGGCAGCGCCGTCGGGAAGCTGTTTTCCGCAATTCATACAAAAAGCCATACCGATATCCTCCGTTTGTCTGTTGACCGTTCGGTCGTTCTTAGCGTACCTCGTTTCCGCCCCACTCCACAAGCGTAAAGCCTTCACGCTGCGGTGTGATAAATGTCTGCGCGGGCAGCGTATCCTGTAACGCCTGCGCTTCGTCTTCCGAAAGCGGGCGGAAGGACATGAAGACCCGAATCACCGTATCCGGCAGCGGGTCCACGAAAAGCTTCGCCGCGTCGGTATAGTTTTCGCCCTGGAAGGAAATGAGATTCCATTCGTTTCCTTCCATGCGCGGCAGCCAGTAGATGATGAACTCGTTGGCCTCGCGTGTGCTCAGCCCCTGCGCGGCAAGCGCTTCTTCGAGGAATGCCGCCGTGTCTTCCCCGCGAATCACAAAGCCTTCGGAAAAGTCCGGTGTAAATCCGTTTACGCCTTCCCAAAACAGACAGTAGTATTCCCTGCCGTCCGCGCCAAAAAACGTTCCGTCGGGACGCGCCGTCACCTGCCATGTATTTTCCGCATCGAAGGAAGGGTAGACGGTCGTGAGCGCACCGGCGTAATCCAGCCGCAGGGAAACTTTTGTTTCTTCCTCCGGATACAGATAGATCACCGGCTTTTCATCCAAGGGTTCGACATCCGTCCTCTTCGGCAGCGGTTCGTCGGTTTTTTCGAAGAACAGCTGCTCCGCCCCGTAGGTAAGCGTCAGCTTGTTGCCGGAAAAGGTCATCTGCATGGTAACCCCCATGGCGCTCAGTGTTGTGTCCGTCCAGGTGGCCGCATACTCATCATAATAATACTCACTGAATTCATACAGCATGGCCGAGCCGCCGCTGTTGAGCTGAATATAATACGAGACATCACCATCTGTCGTCTTGTACAGACCCTCCTTGCTTCCGCCGCCGATGACACCGGTCAGAAAGAGAATCAGGATGACAAGTCCCGCGACAAGCACGGTACCGCCGGCAGCCAGTCCGATGATCAGACCCTTGCGGGATTTCTTTCCGCCTGCGGGCATGGCCTGCTGTGCCGGTACGAATCCGCCGGGCTGCGGCTGCGTGAATCCTCCGGGCTGTGCCGTTGTGCTTCCGCCTGCCGGCACCCTGCCGAGCTTTGTGCCGCAGCTCATACAAAAGGCAGCGCCGTCGGGAAGCTGTGTTCCGCAATTCATACAAAAAGCCATACCGGTATCCTCCGTTTGCCTGTGATTCCCTACGATTCTTACTATATCATTTCCGGATTCTTT
>JAFZLB010000019.1 GCA_017551665.1 Lachnospiraceae bacterium | reverse complement strand
CAGTAGGAGGTGGATTCATAAGCGTAGGTAATCCCGGAACGTTTGTCTTTGTTGTAAACGATTGACATGAGAGTCCTCCTTTCAAATAGGTATGCCTTTATTATAACACATACCTATTTCAAATGCAAGAGATAAACGCCTGAAATTTCAAGTTTTTTTGAGTTTCTGGCGTTTTGCCTCACATGCGCTGGATTACTTCTCAGCAGGCTATTCCCTTATTTGGCTGGGCGCTGAATTGTAACTCACACCCCACAAATGTGGGGTTTTTCACTTACATTCCGCTTGCGTTTCCTTCGCGGGAAATGTATCATTATAGAAAACATGACGATGTCCGGTCTTTGCGGACGAAGCGAAAGGAGCAGGGGCGTATGCGCTACGAAGAGTACAAAAAGCTCTCCAAAGTCACACTCGGAAAGGCAAAGGCGGATCTGGTCTTCAAAAACTGCCGCCTCGTGGATGTCTTCACCGGGGAAATCGTCAAATCCTCCATTGCCGTCAAAGACGGTCTGATCGCCGGTGTTTCCAAAAGTTACAAAGGAAAAAAAGAAATTGATCTGAAGGGCAAGTATGTCGCCCCCGGCTTCATCGACGCGCATCTGCACCTCGAAAGCTGCATGGTCTCGCCGAACGAAACGGTGACGACGGCGGCGCGTCAGGGCACGACGACCTTCATCGTGGATCCGCATGAGGCGGCCAATGTCAGCGGCGCGGACGGCATTGATTACATCCTGGACCAGACGGCAAAGTCACCGGCCAATGTCTTTGTGATGATGCCCTCCTGCGTGCCCGCCACGGACATCGATGACAACGGCTGTCTCTTCGCCGCGAACGACATGTACCCCTATGTCGGCAACCCGCGTATCCTGGGCCTTGGCGAGTGCATGGATGACCCTGCGGTCGTGAACGGGGATCCGCGGATGTTCGCGAAGATGGCGCTGTTTGCGCACCGCACGATTGACGGCCACGCGCCTTATCTGCCGAACAAGGAGCTCTCGGCTTACAAGATGGCGGGCGTCGATACGGACCATGAGGCCACGACCTTTGAATACGCGCTGGAGGAAGTGCGGCGCGGCATTCACATCCACATCCGCGAAGGCAGTGCCGCCCATAACCTGGACGCCATCGTCAAAGGCATCGTGAAATCCGGCATCGATACGGAGCATTTCTCCTTCTGCACGGATGATAAGCATATTGAGGACATTCTGCGGGAGGGGCATATTTCCTACAACGTGCGCCGCGCGATTGAACTGGGCATCCCGCCCGTCACCGCCATCAAGATGGCGACGATCAACACCGCAAAGCTCTACGGCTTAAAGCACCTCGGCGCCATCTCCCCGGGCTACCAGGCGGATTTCGTCATCATGGATGATCTCAAAACCGTGCGGGTGACGGACGTGTATTTCAAGGGACAGCGCCTGCCCCGGCAGGGACGGATTCCCGTCCGGAAATGCCCGGCACACTTAAAGCGCACCATGCATCTGGAAAAGGTGAAGCCTTCGGATTTCGCCCTTCCCCTCCGGAAGGCGAAGACGCATGTCATCTCGCTGGACAAAAAGCAGATCACGACAACGGACCTTTTGGTCAGCTTCCCGGAAACGGCAAATTACATTCCCTCGGACGGCTATTCCAAGGTGGCCGCCGTGGAGCGGCACAAAAATTCCGGCAAAATCGGCGTGGCAATTGCGAAGGGTTACGGCATCAAAGGCGGTGCCATCGCTTCCAGCGTTTCCCATGATTCGCACAACATCATCGTCATCGGCGACAACGACGCGGACATGGCGCTGGCCGTCAATGAGCTCATCCGCGTGCAGGGCGGCTTCACGCTGGTTGCACACGGCAGGGTCTTTGACACGCTGCCGCTGCCGGTCATGGGCCTGATGTCGGACGCGGGCTTTGAATCCGTGAACCGGCACCTGCAAAAAATGAAAGCGAAAGCGCATGACATGGGCATCAGTGAGGATGTGGATCCCTTCGTGACCCTCTCCTTTATGGCACTGACGGTCATCCCCACGCTGCGTGTCACGCCGCGGGGACTGTTTTCCTTTGACGGCAAGCATCTGCGGAAAATCGACTGAGGCGTCTGCGCACTGCCGGCGTTGCGCCGCGTGACATGCAACAGCACAAAGGCATTGGAGGAAACGTGAGCGAAACAACACACAAAGTCGGAAAACCCGAAATCCGCGTCGATGCTTACGACAAGGTGACGGGGCGGACAAAGTATTACGAGGACCGGATACCGCCGGGCACGCTCTACGCGCGGATTCTGCACGCGGACATCGCCCACGGCATCGTCAAAAAGATTGACGCATCCGCGGCGAAAAAGATTCCCGGCGTCGTGAAGGTACTGACCTGCTTTGACGCGGAGAAGCTCCCCTGCTTCCCCACGGCGGGACATCCCTGGTCCATGGACCCGGCGCATCAGGACGTGGCGGACCGGCATCTTTTGAACCGCCATGTGCGCTTTCACGGCGATGATGTGGCCGTCGTGATCGCGAAGGATGAAGTGGCCGCCATGCAGGGCGTCCGGGCGCTGAAGGTGACCTACGAGGAACTGCCCTTTGTGCTGGATCCGCTACAAGCGATGAAGGAAGGCGCGCCTGTCCTGCACGAGGCTTATCCGGATAACGTCCTGGGACACGGCGAGCGCCGCAGCGGGGATTATGCCTCCGCCGTCAAGGAAAAGGGTCTGATCAAAGTCGAGGGCTGGTATGAGACGCCCATGGTACAGCACTGTCATATCGAGAATCACGGCTGCTTCGCCTACGCGGAGAACGGCCGCATGGTCGTCGTCTCGTCCACGCAGATTCCGCATATCGCAAGACGCGTCGTGGGACAGGCGCTCAACCGCCCCTGGGGCGAGATTCGCGTCATCAAACCCTACATCGGCGGCGGCTTCGGCAACAAGCAGGACATTCTGTACGAACCGCTCTGCGCCTGGTGTTCCGAGGCGGTCGGCGGTCTGCCCGTGCGCGTCGACTGCTCCCGGGAAGAAACCTTTGTGAGCAACCGCGTGCGTCACGCCATGCGCTTTCACATTATTTCCTGGCTGAAAAAGGACGGAAGGCTCTATGCCCGCAAGGTCGAGGTCTTTTCCAACCAGGGCGCCTACGCTTCCCACGGCCACGGCGTCACAATGAAGGGCATGAATTCCTTCGCGCAGCACTATCCCTGCGAACACCTGGAACTCGACAGCTACACGGTCTTTACGAACACCCCTGCGGCCGGTGCCATGCGCGGCTACGGCATGCCGCAGGCTTCCTTCGCGGATGAGTGCAACGCGGATGACTGCGCGAAGGCACTCGGCATGGACCCGGTGGAATTCCGGAAGCTGAATCTCATGCCGGTGGGCTTTACGGACGCCTTCTCCGGCAACGTGAATTATTTTGACAGCTACGGCCAGTGCATGAAGGCCGCCATGAAAAAAATCGGCTATGACAAAAAGCGAAAGGCCTACGCGAAGCAGACGGGCAATCTGCGGCGCGGCATCGGCATGGCGACCTTCTGGTACAATACGGCCGTCTATCCGATTGCGCTGGAAACGAGCGCGAACCGGATGCAGTTGAACCTGGACGGCACGGTCACCTTCCAGTGCGGCGAAACGGAAATCGGACAGGGCGCGGACACGGCCTTTGCGCAGATGGTGGCCGAAGCCGTGGGTCTCAAAAGCTACCGCGATGTCCGCGTGGAAAGCTGCCAGGACACGGATTTGACGCCCACGGGCACCGGTGCCTATGCCTCCCGTGAGACCTATGTCGCGGGCTTTGCCATCATGCAGACGGCGGGGCTGTTGCGGGAAAAGATTCTCGGCCACGCCGCAAGGCTGACAAGACAGACCGTTTCCAACCTTGATATCGAAGACGGCAACATCGTCCGTCAGTCGGACGGCCATGTGCTGATGTCGCTTTCGGAGCTTTCCATGACGGTGCAGTATGACCCGGTGCTCTCCGAGCACATCACGGCGGAATCCACGTTCACGATTCGCAACAACGCCTATTCCTTCGGCTGCACCTTCGCGGAGGTGGAAGTGGACCTTGCGCTCTGCAAGGTGAAGATTCTCAACATGGTCAACGCCCATGACTGCGGCAGCGTCATCAATCCGGCGCTGGCTGAGGCGCAGGTACACGGCGGCATGTCCATGGCCATCGGCTACGGGCTCTCGGAGCAACTGCTCTTTGACGAAAAGACGGGGAAACCCTTGAACAATAACCTGCTGGATTACAAGCTCTCCACCTTCTGCGATCATCCGCGCCTGGACGCGCTCTTCATTGAGAATCCGGAGCCGACCTCTCCCTTCGGGACAAAATCCCTCGGAGAGCCGCCGACCTGCTCCGGCGCGCCGGCGCTGCGCAACGCTATCCTGCAGGCGACGGGGCTTGCGATGAACGAAGCACCGCTGAATCCGCACCGGATGTTCGCGGCGTTCAGTGAAGCGGGGCTGTTGTAGAATAGGAGCACACTTATGTATGACATGAAAGCAATCTACGAAGCGGAAAGCGTTGAAGACGCCGTGCGCCTGCGCCTGGAGCACCCCGGGGCGCAGATCATCGCGGGCGGAAGTGACGTCCTGGTACAGGTGCGCGAAGGCCGCCGCGCGGGGAAGGAACTGATCTCCATCTACGGCATCGACGCAATGCGCGGCGTGTCGCTGGACAAGGAAAAGAATCTGCGCATCGGTTCGCTCACGTCCTTCTCTCACATCACCGCGGACAAGCTGGTACAAAAGCACTGCCGCGTCCTTGGCGAAGCGGTTGATCAGGTCGGCAGCCCGCAGATCCGTGCCATCGGCACCATCGGCGGCAACACCTGCAACGGTGTCACCAGCGCGGACTCCGCTTCCACCCTGCACGCTTACGAGGCCGTCGTGGAACTGACCGGCAAAAACGGCGTACGTCTGCTGCCCATTAAAGAGTTTTACCTGGGCCCCGGCAAGGTGGACATCCGCGCGGAGGAAGGCGAACTTCAGACGGCACTGCTGATTCCGAAGGACAGCTATGAAAAGACGCATGGATGCTATATCAAATACGGTCTGCGCAACGCCATGGAAATCGCGACGCTCGGCTGCAGCGTCAATGTACGCCTGACGGCGGACAAGAAAAAGATTGAACGCTGCCGCATTGCCTTCGGCGTGGCCGGCCCCGTGCCGATGCGCGCCCCTTCCGCGGAGGAAAAAGCTAAGGGTGCTGCGCTGAATGAAAAGAACATTGCCGCGGTCGCAAAGGCCGTGCTGACGGATATCAACCCCAGGGATTCCTGGCGCGCCTCAAAGGCACTCCGCGAGCATCTGGCCGCGGAGCTCACAAAGCGCGCGCTGACGGAAGCAATACAACGGGCGGGAGGAACAATCGCATGAGTGCTGGGTACAAGCTGGTTCGTTGCGTGATCAACGGCAGGGAAGAAGAAGCGATGGTGGATGTCCGCAGCTCCTTGACGGACATGCTGCGCAACCACTTTCACTTAACGAGTGTCAAAAAGGGCTGTGAGGTCGGCGAATGCGGCGCCTGCAACGTGCTGATCGACGGCGAGGCCTTCAATTCCTGCATCTATTTAGCCATCTGGGCGGAGGGCAAGCACATCCGCACACTGGAAGGACTGACGGGTGAGGACGGCACACTTAGCGACATCCAGCAGGCCTTTATGGAAGAAACCGCCGTACAATGCGGCTTCTGCACCCCCGGCTTCCTGATGACCGCCGTGGAAATCCTCGAATCCGGCAAGCTGTACTCCGATGACGAGCTGCGCCGCAAGCTCGCCGGACACCTCTGCCGCTGCACCGGCTACGAAAACATCTTCCGCGCGGTGAAGAAAACCATGTACGCCCGCCTCGGCAAACCGCTGAAGCAGCCGTAACGCGGACAGCGGTATTTTTCTGAAAACAAAAAGCCCTCACTTGTCTTCCTGACGGACAAGCGCGAGCTTTCGGACATCGACACCCCCGTGGAATCTCACGGCGCCGGCATCATTTCATGCTTCATCTTATCCTCCACGCTGATTTCCGTGCCGAGCTGCACTTCAATGAGCTTTAATTCCGTGTCCGCGAAGACCGTGTGCGGACATCCGGCACGCATGGTGACGACATCACCCGCGGACACCGGTGTTTCCTTTCCGTCGATCAGCGTTCTTCCGTTTCCGCTGATCACCACCCAGACTTCATCACGGTGCATGTGGGAGTGATAATTCATGGAATGACCGGGGTTGAGCGTGACCTTGATGGTTACGGAGGCGTTCTCCACATCGATGACGCGGTAGCTGCCCCAGCTCTTTTCCGCGAACATGATCTGTCCTTCAATCCGGTCCACAAAAGGCTTGATGTAGGAGCTCTGTTCCTTGTCCGAAACGAGCACCCCTTCCGGGGAAGCGCTGATCACAACATCGGTGAGTCCCATGGCCAGCACCGGCACATCCATTTCGTTGATGATATGGACGCCCTTGCAGCTTTCGTTCATCATGGCGTTTCCGATGACGGGTTCTTCCATCGCCTCCGTCAGTGTGTTCCAGGTGCCGAGATCCTTCCAGCTGCCGGCAAAGCGCAGCACCTGAAGGCGCTTCTCGTTTTCCACCACCGCGTAGTCAAACGATATCTTTTCGAGTGTCTCATATTTGGCGAAGAGATCATGGTAATCCGTGAACTCCATCAGGGCATGGGCGCGGTCCAGAATGTATTGCAGACGGAAGGCGAAGACACCGCCATTCCAGAGAGCGCCTTCCGCGATGTATTGCTTTGCCGTTTCCAGGTCCGGCTTTTCTTTGAAGGATTTGACGGCGCTGACCGCGTCCTGCGTTTCCGGAAGAATGTAGCCGTATTTCTCGGAAGGATAAGTCGGCTCGATGCCGAGCAGCACGATGGCGGCCTCGTCTTTTTCCGCCTGTTCCGCAAGCTTTTGCAGCGCGAGGAAATAGTCCGATTCCACGTAAGGGTCCACGGGGAACACCACCACAACTACCGAAGGAGAAACATGCTCCACATCCGTCAGCCTTGCGGCCGCAAGCGCGATGGCGGGGAAAGTGTCCCTGCGGCAGGGCTCCACCGAAAGAGAAATATCCTCACCCAGATGATTGCGCAGCGCGGAGACCTGTGTTTTGCTTGTGGCGATGGTGATGTTCGCGTCCGCAGAAAGGGCACGCGCCTCCCGGTAAATCCGCTGGATCATGGATTCTCTGCTACCGTCCGCAGCCTGAAACAGCTTCAGAAACTGCTTGGAACGCACATCATTGGACAGGGGCCAAAGCCGTTTGCCGCTCCCGCCGGAGAGCAGTATCAGATTGAAAGCCAAAACAATTCATCCTCCGATTGTCAGTTGTTCTCTCATTGTAAGCAACGACGGGGATTGTTGTCAACGAAGAAGCCCTGTGCGGGGATCCCTATCGCTGCGTCGAAAACGTCACCGTTTCGCCGTCGCTTCTGCAAATGATATCGCCCTGAAGGTCCGTGCGGTACACCGTGATGTTGCGGTTGCTCAGCCTGCGCAGCATGACCTCGTGCGGATGCTCGTAGGGGTTGTCCGCGGCGCAGGAAATCACGCAGTATTCCGGCTTCACCGCGTCCAAAAACACATCAGTCGAGGAAGAAAAGCTGCCGTGATGTCCGGCCTTGAGCACCGTGGAGCGGATGTCTGTTTTCGTGTCCAGTAAGGAAAGCTCCTCCGCGGATTCCGCGTCCCCCGTGAACAGAAAAGAAGTATTCCCGTATACGATGCGCAGAATGATGGACGCGTTGTTTTCGATCTCTTCCGCAAGGCTTAAGTCCACCGGCGCAAGGAAGGTGACTTCCGCGCTGCCGAGAAAGAAGCGGTCCCCGGGCGAAGGCGCCGTGAGCGGAACGCTTTGCTCCTTCAGCGCGTCCGTGAAGTTTTCGTAGGAGCGGCCGCTGTACCCGGCCTCCGGCGCGTAGGCCGTGCCGGCCGTGGCGGCTCTGAGCGCAGCCGCAAGCCCGCCCGCATGGTCCTCATGCGGATGGGTGCAGACAATGCTGTCAAGATGCGTGATCCCGAGATCCTTCAGCACCGTATAGATCATGTCGGAGGATTCCGGCCTGCCGCCGTCGATGAGCATGTGATGTCCCTCGCAGCTCACCAGCGCCGCGTCACCCTCTCCCACATCCAGAAAACGGATTTCCAGGCTCTGCTCGATATAGGCCTCGTCCGCCATGGCGGGCGGCGCGGACGGCTCCTTTGTGATCTGCACATCCGCGAGCGTCGGCGTCTGCATCCGCGCACGGAGAAAGACCATCACACCGATCACCGCACCCATGACAAGAAGCGAAAAGAACAGGCGCCACTTCATCTCCGTCTGCTTTTGTTGAAAACGGCGCGACCGTCCGTCTGACGGTCGCGCGCGTGTTTTCTTCGATGCCATAAGGCTCCTTGAGAATTAGAGATCGGTCTTCCAGAGGCCGTGCAGATTGCAGTACTCGTAGACGCTCACCGGCGCGTCGTCCTCGGTAATGGCAAAGACCGCCTTCGGCGCGTCGCCCGGGTTCAGCACCTTGCGCTGCATGCCCTGCTTCGTCTCCAGCGCCACCCACTGAATCCAGTGCTCTTCCTGCATCGGATGCGCAACGCTGCCCACATCCACCGTCACCTTCGTTCCGTCAACCGCCACCACCGGCACATGCTTCTCAGCGGCACCGTCGGAGGTCCCGGCCTTCATTTCCTTCATTTCCTCATCGCAGCACATCGTCGGGCATGCGCTGTTCTGAATCATCCCCACAATTTTGCCGCATTTCGCACACTTAAAAAACATCGCTTTGCTCCTTTCTGAAAACTGACATTTGACTGTGTTCCGGTCGGTCCGCAAAGCGCTTTCGCCTTCGCGACCGCTGACCTCTATTATAATCTCTTGCACACAATATGACAAGAAGGAGGATGGCAAAGCAGACGGTGAGTGTGGTAAAATGGAGTTA
Organism: Lachnospiraceae bacterium; assembly: GCA_017551665.1. Classification (GTDB taxonomy): domain Bacteria; phylum Bacillota; class Clostridia; order Lachnospirales; family Lachnospiraceae; genus Butyrivibrio. Next base: position 7,139 of record JAFZLB010000019.1, on the reverse strand, counting down.
TTCTTACGATACTCCGGAGGTGACTATGATTTACTTCAAAGGCGGAACGGTGGTCAGTGCAAGGAAAAGCGTCCCCGCGGACGTGCTGGTGGACGGGGAGAAGATTCTTCGCGTCATCCCGGCGGGGGAACCCGCGGAGATTCCCGCGGAAGCGGAGGTGATCGACTGTACGGGAAAGCTGCTCTTCCCCGGCTTCATTGACGCCCATACGCACTTTGACCTGCATGTGGCAGGCACCGTCACCTGCGACGACTTCGCTTCCGGAACCGCCGCGGCCGTGGCCGGCGGCACGACGATGATCATCGACATGGGCACGCAGTACAAGGGCGAGACGCTGCGCGAGGGCATGCAGAACTGGCTGGAAAAGGCGAAGGACGGCGTGTCCTGTGACTACTCCATCCACATGTCCATTTCGGAGTGGAATGAAGAAGCGCGGAAGCAGTGTCAGGACATGATGGACGAGGGTGTGAGCACCTTCAAGGTCTACATGACCTACGACATTCAGATGACGGACAAAGAAATCTTCGAAGTCCTGCGGCGGCTCAGGGAAGTCGGCGGCATCACCGGCTGTCACTGCGAAAACGCCGGGATGATCGATGCCCTGCGGGAGGAATTCCTTAGGGACGGCAAAGAAAAGGAAGTCCGCTCCCACTATCTCACCCGCCCGCCCCAGGCGGAAGCGGAGGCCATCAACCGCTATTGCTCTCTTGCGCAGATCGCGGACTGTCCCGTGATGGACGTACACTTAACCTGTGAGGAAGGCTTAAACGAAATCCGTGCCGCCAGACAGCGCGGCGTCAAAATCTACGCGGAGACCTGTCCGCAGTATCTGACGATGGACGATTCCCTCTATGAACTGCCGGGCTTTGAGGGCGCGAAATACGTCTGCGCCCCGCCCCTGCGCAAAAAGAAGGACATAGACGCGCTCTGGGCCGCCATCGCGGCCGGCGAGATCCAAACCGTCTGCACGGATCACTGTGCCTTCACGACGGAGCAGAAAAAACTCGGCCTGGATGATTTCCGCAAGATTCCCGGCGGCATGCCGGGCGTGGAAACCCGCGGCGAAGTCATCTTCTCCGAAGGCGTCGCGAAGGGCCGCATCACGCAGGAGCAGTTCTGTGCCGTGCTCTCCGAAAACGTCGCGCGGATTTACGGCTGCTACCCGCAGAAGGGCGCGATTCTCGAAGGCTCCGACGCGGACATTGTCATTCTAAACCCGCAGGGCAAAAAGACCATCACCGCCGCGAAGCAGGTCAGCAAATGCGACTACGCGCCCTACGAAGGAAAGGAAATCACCGGCACCGTGGAACAGGTCTTCTTGCGCGGCAAAAAAGCAGCCGCGGACGGCGCTGTCCTCACCCCTTCCCTCGGCCGCTTTGTCAGACGCCACAAACCGGAGCTTTAAAACACCCTCTCCAAACCCCAGGACACCCAGTGCCAACGGGTTTCCTCGCCTTCTTTGGAGGTCAGAAACAATCTTCCCTCGCCATCCGTCCTCGCGGATGCGATTGTAATATCCAGTGCGGAGGACATCCACAATTCACGCGTAAGATGCGCCTCGTAATCCAGGAGGAACACATGCTGCGTCATGTCCTGTGTATCTTCTTTTACCCAGGAAGGTCGGTACGGACCGAAACTTCCCCGCTTCCAGCAAATCACGATCAGCTCTCCGGCACCGTCGTGATCAATGTCGTCAAAAAATGCGTCCTGCACGTTCCACTCCGCGGGAGATTCATAAACGGTTTTCTCTCCGGCACACAGACGCAGTGTTCCCTGTTCCACGATGAGCGAGTCCGGGGCATCCGGGCTGTCCTCCGGGAGGATGCGTCCCTTCAGCTGCATAAATGCCTCATCCCTGACAAAGCCGACATTCCTGAGATCCGTTGTCTTTTCCACAAACACCGCCCACGAAGGCAGGGCCTCAGCGCGACTGTTCAGAAGAAGAAACATGAGCGGCAGAAGCAGCAGGGGAAGCAGGATCCGTTTTTCCTTCAGACGCTTCATCGTTGCGGGAACCTGTAGTCCTGTGTCCACGCGGGTTTTTCCGGCGGCTCTTCCCTGTTTTCGCCCCAGTTGAAATTCCCGTTTTCATCCGGGCTGCTGCCGATCAGATAGCGCCAGCGCCGGTCCGTCAAACGGTCATTCATCGGCCAGGGAAACTCATAAAACGAGAAAATGGCACCGCTTGTCAGATGCGGCTCCCCGTCAATCGGAACTATGACATAGATGATCACCGGGTTTTCGATCGCCACCTCCAGCACGCTCCCGTTCGGATCCGTCGCGATATCCGCCACCAATGCCGCCGGGAAGTCTCTGGGCTCATAGATCCCGCCTTCATGTTCCCGGAACACGGCATCATACCAGAAATGTTCCAGTTCCCCGCCGTATGCCAGAATCAGTTCATATTCCTCTGCCGTAAGTGACTCATTCTTCAGTTCCTTCACGGAGATGGTTTCCAGCTTTTCGGCGAGTGACCGCAGGCGCTCCAGATTAACGGCATCTTCCTCCGAAAGCATGCCGAAAGCCTTCAGGCCCTCCGCCGTCTGTGACGTCATGAGCGCCAGTCTGCGGTACAGCTCCGGTTCCGGCTCCACATAACCCCTGTCGTCATATTCCGGAAGAGGGCCGCCGCCCATCTCTGCCATCACCTGCTTGGCATACAGCATCGTATCATGCTTCAGTTCCGTCCAGCTGCCGAGAAAGGTCTCCAGGGTCTTCTTCTTCCAGTTTTCATTTTGCATAAACAGCGGATACCCTTCGCCCTTTTCCAGCAGCAACGGACGCAGGGTGTTCAGCCAGCTCGCCGAAAGGCTGACGGACCAGGAAGACTCCGGCATGTTGCGGATCTCTTTGCGGAGTTCCTCCATATGCTCCATATAATTCTGATAGCCCGTTTCCCCCTCGGCGGTAAGAATCTCCAGGGCCGTCTCGGAACCGAGGGCCGCCGTCAGGTCCAGCGCGGAAGGCAGCATGCGCCTTTGCCCGTTGCTATCCTCCCCGACACGGCTGTAGATCAGTTCCTGGAAGACGGCAGCATCCAGGGAGAAGCGCTGTCCCATAAAGCGGAAGCCCTTCATCTCCTCACGCTCGTCATCTGCGCCATTGTCATCATCCACGGTAGGAACATCATTGATGGCGGGCGGATCCGTTTCCGCCGTCAGTGCATGGAAGGCATCCCACTGCGCCGATGCGCCGGGAAGTGCAGACACTTCCGGCATCCCGCCGCAGGCCGCCTCCACAAGCGGACGGTATTCATAATAGCCCGCATCATCGCTGGTTCCCGCAAAAAAGCTGGTCACGGCGTAGATGGCGTCCCAGTCCTCCATACCGCTGTCCGCCATGGCGACTGTCATCAGCAGGGCGGCCCTGTCCAGTGTTTCTTCCCGCTGCGTATAAATCCTGCGGCCGTACCACATCATGGTTCTGAAATAGCGTTCCAGTGTCTCATTCTCCGCATAGTAACTGCGGACCTTGTACTGGCTGTAATCCTCCAGTGCCTCATTCTCATCGGAGACGAGAGGTGCCACCATGGGAGACGCGGTAATCCCCTCCGCCTGCAGGATCAGCTCCGCCTCCTGTGCGGCAGTCTCCGCAACTTCCTCCGGCGGCGTAAAAGACGGATCTATAAGCAGATTGCCGACCGCAAAGAATGTCAGGTTCAGCTTTGCGGCATCCTCCCATTCGCTGCCCTGAAGCGCCTGAAACTGCGCAAGGCTTTGTTCCAACATGGCAGCGGAAAGCGACTGAAGCCTTGCGGACAGATGATTCGTTTCCACCGTTTTCTGCAGATAAGCAAAATACAGATGGTAGGTATGCATGATCGAATCCACCGTGACAAAGTTTGCGATGGTGTTCATGTAACGGTTCATTTCATAGATCCCGTAGAACTCGTCGCTGCCGTAGTCCAGCACAATGAAATGATCCCGCGCCAGCTGCTGCTTCGCTTCATCGGGCCAGTACTCCGTATTGAAGCCGTTGACCACATTGGAAAGATCCGCTTCCACGGTGATGGCGGGGATCTGTGCCGTCACCGGCGCCGCCCCGCTTCCGCTCTCTTCCGTCCGCAACAATACCGGTCGCGGCAACGCAGCGGTTACCGTCCCGCCTGTTTCATCCGTCCCAGCTGTCTGTGAGGCCGAATTTCCTTCCTGCGGGGATGCGCCCTGCCCCGCGCTCTGCCCCGTGGTGCTGCCGCCCGCAGAACACGCGACCGACAGAAACGTCATCAGCAAAACCCAAGCCAAAATTCTGCAGTACCCTCTTTTTGTTTTCATGATGAATCCCCCCATTCGCATCCACAAGTTTCTGCTGTTTCATTTTATCACACTCCGCTCCTGCTTCAATCACTTTTTTCCCTTGTACGCGGTTGCCGCGAAGGGTAACAAAAAGCAGCCGGGGGGGTGTCGCCCCCGGCTGTTTTTGCATCCTTATCCATCAAAGATAGTTTTCAAAGATTATTTTCTTCTATTCCTGACCTTTCTCTTCTTTCCGAAGGCCAGCGCGTTGAAGAGCACGATCCAGGTCGTCGCCATGATGGCGAGGTTACTGTTAACTATCTTCTTGCAAAAACACTGTTGTTGACTTGATGATTTTTACATTCATGTCATTTATCACATCCTTCGGCACACAATATACATCGCGTCCGATCTCTTGTATTTCCATCTCTTTTTTTGAGAGTCTTACCGTGAACGGATTCATCTTTAACAGGGTTCCTGCCAGGATCAGATCAACATCCATGTCAAAGATATGACAAACGACCAGTACATTATGAATTACCGTGCCGTCGATCCTGATATTCGGAATCCTGTAAACAGGCATCATTCTGGTCTTGCCGCCGAAGCCGTTGATCGCAGAACAGTATTCTGTCTTAGTTGCCTTAGCGTAGTATTGGAATAATCCCTTTTCGGTTCCGTTAAATACCGAAAGATTGGCACCTGTGTCCAACAATACCCGTATGAAGTAACCGGCCTCGTCAACCATGAAAACGGGCATCTCATATTCTCGCAACAACCGGATCATCACAGACTCCCTATCCAGCCAACTGACGTAAAGTTCCTGTTAGGTGTGGTTCTGTACCAGTGTGCACGAAAACCGCGATTCTCAAGGTCACTCCTCATCTGTTCCCTCTCCTCAAAACGGCAGTGTCCCGCATACAAGAGCCAAAAGTTATCCGGATAATCCGGATGATTATTATCTACTGCTGTCGCAAAAACATATTCATCCGGAAAGCATCTTGCCATGTCGCTCAACTGTACTCTATCGCCAACATTGGGTTCGGTCATCATGGTGAAACCTCCTCGCAAATCTTCCGCTCAAGCCATTTCATTATAGCAAATATTGCGATACGCTTCAATCGGGGCATCAAAAAGCATCCTACAAAACAGCCGGGGGATGTTCGCCCCCGGCTGATTTTGCATCCTTATCCATCAAAGATAGTTTTCAAAGATTATTTTCTTCTGTTCCTGACCTTTCTCTTCTTTCCGAAGGCCAGCGCGTTGAAGAGCACGATCCAGGTCGTCGCCATGATGGCGAGCAGTCTCGCGATGCGCTCCACTTCCTTGTTGTCGCCCGTGCGGCTGCCGCGGACGGTGCTCTCTTCCGATTCCTCCGTACCGCTCTCCGAACGCGCCGTGCGATTCGCAAACTGCCCTTCCGCACCTTCCGTCCACTTTGCGTAGAGCGTTACATTACCGGTGATCTGATCGGTCTCGTTCCACATGTTCGTCAGCGCGGACTCTCTGTACCAGCCTTCGAAGGTGTAGCCTTCCTTCGTCGGTTCTTCCAGCCCGTTCAGCGTCACGCCGTTCTTGATCAGTCGCTGCGCCATCGGTTCGCCGCCGTTGGTTTCAAACGTGACCAGGGACGCATTTTCCACGCTCGCAATCGTATAGGTGGAGAAGTACCTGCTGTAAATGTACAGAAGACCCTTATCGACATCGACGAAAAATGTACCGTCCACAAAATCGGATGTAGGTCTTGTGGCAAGGTTCGTCATGGGCTCCACTTTGCCGTCATGCACCCGCGTCATTACCATGTTCTTCAGGTTCTTGGCCGCGTTCGTATCGATCTCTAAGACAATCTCAAGCGGCGTGATGGTATCTCTTGTCGGCGTCTCCGTGTGCTTATCCGCTGTCTTTTCCTTCACATACTTCAACACGCTGATATCCAGGAAAGCGAAGTTGATACCATCCTGTGTTTCAAATCCAAAGAGGCTCTTTTTGAAGGTCTGGGACGCAATGGTATCTCCCTGGGACACATCCCCCTGGGTCTTTACCGCAACCTTCAGATTCAGCAGAACGTTCTTTCCGTCAACCGCAAACGTCTTTTCATTCTTGACGGCAACCTCATTGATGTTGGAGTCCTTAACACTCTTTACGGGATTGCCGCTCACTGCTGCCCCGACTTCGGTGGTTGTGGAACCGACAACACCACCTGCCGCCCAGCGGGCGTAAAGCTTCAGATCTGCCGCCGGCATCGTGGAATCAGCCTTGTACTCCGTGCCTTCCGTTTCCTTATCAAACCAGCCGACGAATTCATAACCTTCCTTCTTCGGCACGGGCAGCTTGCTGTCGGTATATCCGGTACTCAGCTTCGCTTCGTAAAAATACGTATTCTCATTCAACGCCTCCTTGCCGTCAGCGGTTTTGCCACCCTGCAGGTCGTAGGTCAGCTTGTAGGTGTTGCGACTGTAGTAAAAGTTTAATACATTATCTTTCGGATCCGGATTCACTTTGAATGGCAGTTTTGTTCCATGGATTTTACCAGTCTCAATATCCTTATCAAAAAGAGTAAACCCGTCATACTCTCTTACCAGTTTCTTGTCACCCGTGACAATCGTATCCGCCTTGAGTTCTGACCCAGGTGCTGCGGTACCCGACGCTGTCTCCTTTGGGTTATACGTCGTGGTTCCACCACTTGCTGTCGTATTCCATTTTCCATCCACTTTCATCAGATGATATCTGACGGAATAATCGACGACACTTGAAATTGTCATTTTCCCATCAACATATGTGATGTCATAGTTTTTTGCTGTCGTTGCAGCATCTGTAATAATCACCGCAGCACTCGGTGTAATCTTTCCATCCGACGTCATTGCCGCAGGATCAGGAGTCAGTGTCACATCCGTAATTGAATGACCT
>JAFZLB010000018.1 GCA_017551665.1 Lachnospiraceae bacterium | reverse complement strand
GGAAGGAACGGAGACGCCGGAGGAAGAGCCGCCCGCGCAGGAGCCCATGGATCTCGGCGAGGTGGTGGCCTTGGAATCCTCCTTGCTGCAGAGCGTCGTCGGTGGACTGCATGTGGAATACAACGGATATTCCATCCGCAACGCCTATCCGGATACCACGGCACAGGGCGCCGTGATCGCGATGCCCGGCGACAAGCTGCTGACCGTGGATTTCCGTGTCCGCAACAACACGGATCAGGCCGTGACCGTAAACACCGCCAACGCCGGTCCGCAGTATAAGCTCATCATCAACGGCGATGTGCAGGGCTTTACCCTGGTCACCATGATCGAAAACGACTTAAGTTCCCTCTTAACGACCATCGCGCCGGGACAGGTCTTTGACACGGTGCTGCTGATGGAACTGCCGGAATCCCTGGCAAAGTCGGTGGACCGGCTGGCGCTTCAGATCATCGTCAACGGGGAACGCCAGACCATCGAACTGGAATAATCATCAAATTGAGGAATCCGTCTCATGAGAGTCACGATCTATACAGACGGCGCCGCGAGAGGTAACCCGGAGGGACCGGGCGGCTACGGTGCCGTCGCGGTCTATGTGGACAGCAAGGGAATCTCACATACAAGAGAGTATAGCGCGGGCTACGATAAAACAACGAACAACCGCATGGAGCTGATGGCCGCGATCAGCGCACTGGAGGCCCTGAACCGCCCCTGTGAGGTGACGCTGTACGCGGATTCCAAGTATCTTGTGGATGCCTTCAACGAAGGCTGGATTGAGAACTGGCAACGAAACGGCTGGAAAACGAAGGGGAAGGACCCCGTAAAGAACAAAGAACTCTGGGAACGTCTGCTTTCGGCCCAGGCGTCACATAGCGTGCACTGGTGCTGGGTCAAGGGGCATGCGGGACACGAATGGAACGAACGCTGCGACAAACTGGCTACGGCCGCCGCGGACGCGGACCCGGAGACACTGCTGCACGACGACGGCGGCGATTTGCGCTGAACAGGAAAGGAAGGAAAATATGTGGGCTTATGAGAGTATCCTTTATCAGATTTATCCCCTGGGCTTTTGCGGGGCTCCCTTTGAGAACGACGGAAAGGAAGCGCACCGGATTCTGAAGGTGAAGGACTGGATCGATCATCTGACGAATCTGGATGTGGACGCGGTGCTGTTCAATCCGGTCTTTGAATCGGACACGCACGGCTATAACACAAGGGATTACAAGAAAATCGACTGCCGTCTCGGCACGAACGAGGACTTTAAGGAAGTCTGCGACGCGCTGCATGAGGCCGGCATCCGCGTGATTTTGGACGGCGTCTTCAATCACATGGGACGGGGCTGTCCGCAGTTTCAGGATGTGGTGAAGAACCGTGAAAACTCGCCTTATAAGGACTGGTTTCACATCAGCTTTGAGGGCAATTCCAACTACAACGACGGCCTCTGGTATGAGGGCTGGGAAGGCAACTTTGATCTCGTGAAGCTGAACCTCCGCAATCCGGCGGTCTGTGATTTTCTGATCGAATGCGTGAAGTTCTGGCTGGACACCTTCGGCATCGACGGCATCCGCCTGGATGTGGCCTACTGCCTGGAGCAGGATTTCATCCGCAGGCTTCGTTCGGAATGTGACGCCTACGCTTCGGATCATTCACGGGATGAGATCTTCCTTGTGGGAGAGATGATCGGCGGAGACTATCACCGCATCATGGGCGAGGGCCTCTGTCACGCGGCCACAAATTACGAATGCTACAAGGGACTTTACAGTGCCTTCAACAGCCGCAATCTCTTTGAAATCGTACATTCCTTAAGCCGGCAGTTCGGGCCGGAAAACTGGACGCTCTACAAGGGAGAGCATCTGTTGAGCTTTGCGGACAATCATGACGTGACACGCATTTTCTCCATTCTGGAGAAGGCGCAGTATCTGAAGCCGCTCTATGCCATGATGTACGCCATGCCCGGCATCCCCTGTCTGTACTACGGTTCCGAATGGGCTGTGGCCGGCGAAAAGAAAAACGGCGATCCTTCCCTGCGTCCCTGCTTTGAGGCACCGGAGACGAACGCGCTGACGGATTACATCGCCGCGCTGGGTGCGGGCTATCATCAGTCCAAGGCCTTGTGGTACGGGGATTTCAGATCTCTTGTATTACAAAACACGCACTGCGTCTTTACGCGCAGCTTTGAAGAGGAACGGATTCTTTGCGCCGTGAATATCGACGACATGGAAGTGACCGTGCACGCGGACTTCCAGGCGGGCAGGGCAAAGGATCTGATTACGGGAGAAACGGTGGACTTCGGCGGCGGCTTACGCATTCCGCCGTACACGGCCTATATTCTTCAGCCGTATTGAAAAGAGGGACTTATGGAAGAACACATCAAAATCAAGTATCTGAACGACAGTATCGAAAGACTTGACTACATCGACGGCAAGTCCGACTGGATTGACCTGCGTGCCGCGGAGAACGTGAAGCTGCAGCAGGGAGAGATGAAGCTTGTTCCGCTCGGTGTCGCGATGAAATTGCCCGAGGGCTATGAGGCCCATGTGGTGCCGCGGTCTTCGACCTTTAAGAACTTCGGCGTCATCCAGGCGAATCATATGGGCGTCATCGACTGCTCTTACTGCGGGGATGAGGACTGGTGGTTCTGGCCGGCGCTTGCGATGCGGGATACCGTCATTCAAAAAAACGACCGCATCTGCCAGTTCCGCATTATGAAGAACCAGCCGCGGATTGTCTTTGAAGAAACGCGGGAGCTCGGCGGCGAAAACCGCGGGGGCTTCGGTTCGACGGGCGTACGGTAAAGGAACGAAGAAGCTTTGATCGAGGTATCGCATCTTTCAAAAGCATACGGGACACGTCAGGCACTGAAGGACCTTTCCTTTACGCTGGAAAAGGGGAAGGTCTACGGCTTTCTCGGCCCGAACGGTGCCGGGAAATCCACGACGATGAACATCATGACGGGTTACCTTGCGCCGACGACGGGAAGCGTAAAGGTGAACGGCTTTTGCATGACGGAGCAGCCGGAGAGAGCGAAGTCCTTCATCGGCTATCTGCCGGAAATTCCGCCGGTCTATCCGGACATGACGGTGGAAGAGTATCTCTTCTTTGTCGCGGAGCTGAAGGGCCTTCCGAAGAAGGAACGTGCCGCTGCCGTGGAAACGGTCTGTGAAAAAGTGAAGCTGACGGAGGTGCGGGAGCGCATGATCCGCAAGCTTTCCAAGGGTTATCAGCAGCGCACGGGACTGGCGCAGGCCATCCTTGGAAATCCGGAGATCATTATCTTAGACGAACCGACGGTCGGCATGGACCCGCAGCAGATCATTGAGGTGCGCGGACTGATTTCCGATTTGCGCAAAGACCATGTCGTGGTGCTCAGCAGTCATATTCTTTCCGAGATCAGCGCGGTCTGTGACGAGATTCTGATCATCGCGCGGGGCGTGCTGAAGGCGCAGGGAACGGTGGCAGAGCTGGAACAGCGGTACGCGGACGATTCCTTCGTCCGGTTAAGCTTCCCCGCGGACGGACGTGAGGGTCTTGCGCAGAAAGCCTTACGGGCCTTAGAGGACGCCGGCATTTCCGGCGCAAGGATACAAAGCGGCGGAAACAGATCCCTGGAAGAGGTGTTTTTACTTTTGACGAATGACGCGGAGGAGGAGACTTGATTGCCGTATGCAAAAAAGAGCTCCGCAGCATGCTCTGCAATCTGATCGCACCGCTGATGTGCGGCGGGATTCTCGCGGTCATTTTCCTCTATTTCATTTTCAATAACCTCATTGCCTGGAGCGCGGACTTAGGCGTTCCGATGAACGCGACGGCATCTTTGGCGCTGACCTTTGCCGTGCCCTTTTTGACGATGCGGATGTTTGCCGAGGAACGCGCGAAGAAGACGGAGCAGCTCTATCTGACCGCCGCTGTTTCACCGGTACAGATTGTGCTCGGAAAATTTCTCGCGGTCGCGGCGCTCCTGGCCTTTCCGACCTTCATCGCCTGTCTGCTGCCGCTGATCTTACGTCCCTACGGGGAGGTGCAGTATCTGACGAGTTATACGGCGATTCTTTGCTTTTTCCTTTACGCGCTGATGGTGACGGCGATCGGGATGTTTGTGTCCTCGCTGACGCAGAACGTTTTCGGTGCCGGGATTGTGACCTTTTTGCTCCTGCTTTTGGGCGTGATGATGTCCTCGGCCTATGACAGCATTTCCGTCACCTGGCTTGCGGATCTGCTTCGCGGCTGCTTTGATTTCGGGACAAAAATCGCCCGCATGATGGGCGGACTCTTTGATCTGACGAGCGTCATTTTCTTTGTTTCCGTCTGCGCCTTCTTTTTGTTCCTGACAATCCAGGGCTTTTATCTTAGGCGTTATGACGCGCAGGGAGAGGGAAAAAAGACACACCGACTGCTTTTGCTTTGCTGTCTGCTGGCCTTTGTGCTGACGGTCTGCGTCAATCTGATCGCCGCGCGTCTGCCGGCATCCGTCCGGACATGGGACGTGACCTCGAACGGCCTGTATTCCATCACGGAGGAATCCAAAGCGGTGGTGCGGGGGTTACAGGAGGAGTACCGTTTTTATTATCTGGCCGATGAAGCGGACCGCGCTAAGGACGAGAACATCGAGCGGATTTTGCAGGCCTATGCGCGGGAAAACGAGCGCATCACTTTGGAGTATATCAATCCGGTGCTGCAGCCGCAGTTTTACGCGGTATATTCCGACACGGAGCTGTCGGCGGATTCCGTCGTGATCGTGAATGAGACGACGGGGCGTTCCTTCGCGATGGAATACCGTGATCTTGTGGAAACGCAGCTGAATATGAGCAGCTTTACGGAATACGTGACGGGCTATGACGCGGAGGGGCAGATCACAAACGCCTTGCAGCGCCTGTCCGTTCCGGCGGCGGAGCAGAGGAAGGCCTATTGTCTGACGGGACACGGCGAAGCGCTGTTTGACAGTCTCTTTGAGGAACGCTTCCGCCGCGCGGGGCTTGCGGCGGCGGAATTGAATCTGATGCAGAACGAAGGCGTTGCCGCGGACTGCGGGCTTCTGGTCATCAACGCGCCTGTCACGGACCTTTCCGAAACGGAAACGCAGAAGGTACTGTCTTATCTGGAAGCGGGCGGAAATCTGCTGCTGATCACGGACGCGAGAAACACGAACGCCATGCCGCAGCTTTCCCGCATCCTTGCCTTTTACGGCGTGACGGCGGAAGAGGGGCTGGTCGTCGAGACGGACCCGGAGGGCTATCTCTATGACGCCACCGGCGCGAATCCGCTCTACATCCTGCCGCTGATGGTGTCGGACGACATTACGGAATCCATTCTGAACGCGCGCAACGGCACGGTCTTTTGTCCGCTGGCGGGGGCGTTCTCCTATGCGGAAGACAGCGGAGAACTCTGGCAGACGCCCTTACTGGTGACCTCGGAGGCGGCCTATCTTGCGGATCCGGCGCAGATTGCGCAAAGCGTTCCGGAAGCGCTCGGGCGTTTCGTGATCGGCTTAAAGAGCGTGAAGGCGCTTTCCGGAGACCGGCAGTCCGTCGCCGTCTTTTATGCTTCCGCGCAGATGTTTACCGCCGAGGCGGATACGCAGATTGCCCTCGGCAGAAACAGTATGCTCTTCGGGAACAGCTTAAACGCCTTACTGCCGGAGGACATGCGGACCGTGACGATTCCGGTCAAGAGCTTTTACAACACGCTCTCCATGAGCGCGAACGCGGCGAAGGCCTATATGATCATCCTCGGGCTCTTCGTGCCCTTCCTCTGGGTGATGGGCGGCGTGCTCTGGTGGCTGCGCAGGCGATTGTAGGGGGGCGGCGTATGAAGATCGTGAAACGACAACTGATCGTGCTCGTCCTTCTTTGCGGTATCGCGCTCACGGTGCTTGCCGGACTGATGATCGCGGGGAAAAAGCAGGCGGAAACGAAGGCGGAGGAAATCAGCGTGTTTTCCTGTGATCCCTCGTTGCTGAACAGCATCCGGATTGAGACGGAAGGCCGGCTGCTGTTCCTCACGAGACAGAGCGGCACGGAGGTAAACTGGGTGTTGGAAGACAGCGGGGAAGCCGTCAATGAGACGCTGCTTGCGCAGATGCTTGCGGAAATTGAGGATGTGAAGTCGGACACCGTCATCGAAAACGTCACGGACTTTGCGCCTTACGGACTGGACGCACCGTCCATGACGATTTCTCTTGCGCTCGGCGGGATGGGGAAGCAGCTGGAAATCGGTGATTACTCCGCGAACGCCCACCGCTATTACGCAAGGGCGAACGGAGAGAACCGGGTCTTCCTCCTGACGACGGCGGTAAAGGCGGCCTTTGATATCACGGCGGAAGAGCTCAAAGCGGATTAGATCCGATCCCCTCTTTTTACATACCCGGGATAGGATGCGTCGCCGACAATCTTTTTGATGTTGTCGATGCGGACATGCTTATCCACGACATGGTTTTCGATCAGCGTATTTCTGCCGACGCGGGTGGAGCCCAAGATGATGCAGTTCTTGATCTTCGCGCCGCGTTCGATCACACAGTTTCTGCCGATGATGGAATTCTCCACCGTTCCCTCAATCACACAGCCGTTGGAAACGATGGAATTCGTGACGATGGCCGTTTCCAGATAACGCGTGGGCGGCGAGTCATTCGTGCGGGTGTAGATCGTCCAGCCGGGCTTGAACAGATCCAGCGCGGCGTCGTAATTGATCAGCTTCATGTTTGCCTCGTAGTAATCCAGGAAATCGTTGATGGAGGCAAGATAGCCCTTGTGCGCCACTCCGCGGACATCCAGGGTGCCCAGGGAGTCCGCGACGATGTTCGCCAGGGAATACAGGGACGAGGTCTTTAAGGCCCGCTCGATCAGCACAAGGAAGAGGGACTTTTTCATGATATAGGTATCCATGAAGATGTTGCGGGATTTGGCTGCCCCGTTGTTGGGCTCAAAGGAATTGACGCGACGGTCCTTGTCCGTCGTGAGCGTGTAGTTGGTCAGGAATTCCTCCCTTGCCGTATCCACCGCGTGATAGAGCATGGTGATGTCCGCGCCGCTGTCCACGTGGGTCTGCAACAGCTCTGCGAAATCCGCGGTGAAGACCATGTAGCTCGGGGCGATGACCACATATTCCTGCGGCATCTGCTGAATGACGTCCAGATTATCCTTGTAAGAGGTGATGCCGGTGTTATACAGGTTATAGGCATAGGCATGCTTCGAAAAGAGCACATGCAGATGACCGCGCTTGGAGTTGATGTTGTACTGGCGGCCGCTGCCCAGATGCTCCGTAATCGGCAACGGATTGGAACCGGTAAAGACCTTGATCTGGTCAATGCCGGAATTGCTCATGTTGGAGATCATAAAGTCGATGACACGGTATCTGCCGATGAAGGAGAAGGCACCGACGGGGCGGTAATCCTCCAGGCCTTCCACGCGGCTGATGCGGTCGGAGGCGTTGATCAGGCCGAATGCGGTTATCATTTCTTTGCGCTCCTTTCTTCCCGGACAGCGTTGCTTTCCTTTGCGGGACGGACATCCTTTGCCGCTTTGGTCTCTTTCGTGTCTTTGGTTTCCTTGACGGGTTCCTTCGGTTCTTCCCTGATGTCCGAGGCCACCAGCGTGATGTGCTCGCTGTTGTGCTTACCGGCGACGGTGTTTTTGGCGATGCGCACACCGTCCGCGACCAGTGCCCGCGTGATGACGGCACCGTCCTCGATCACGACGCCGGGCATGAGCACGGAGTCAATGATCTTCGCGCCCTTGCCGACCTTGACGCCGGTAAAGAGGATGCTGCCCGTGACCTCGCCTTCCACGACGCAGCCCTGCGTGATATAGGCCTTTTTGATGTTCGCGCCGGGTCCCAGGTACTGCGGGAGATCGTTCGTATCCTCGGTGTAAATCTTCCAGCCCTCGTCGTTCAAGTTCAGCTCCGTCTGTGGATCCAGCAGGTCCATATTGGCTTCCCAGAGGGAATCGATCGTTCCGACATCCTTCCAGTAGCCCTTGAACTTATAGGCATGCAGGATGCGGTTGTCTTTGAGCATCTGCGGGATGATGTCCTTGCCGAAGTCATGGGAGCTCTTCGTATTTCTGTCATCCGCGATCAGCATCTTGCGCAGCAGCTTCCAGTTGAAAATGTAAATGCCCATGGAGGCCAGTGTCGACTTCGGATGCGCCGGCTTTTCCTCAAACTCCAGGATGCGTCCGGTGGCGTCGGCGTTCATGATGCCGAAGCGGGAGGCTTCCTGCTTCGGGACGTCGATCACGGCGATGGAAGCGTCCGCGAAGGAGGACATGTGCTCGCGGAGCATTTTGTCGTAGTTCATTTTGTAAATGTGATCTCCGGAGAGCACGAGTACAAAATCCGGATTCTCATTGTCTATGAAATCAATGTTCTGTGTGATCGCGTCCGCGGTGCCCCGGTAGACGTTTAAGTTTTCCCCCGCCTTTTCGCGCGGCGGCAGCACGTAAATACCGGCGTCATTGGAATCCAGGCCCCAGCGGCTGTCCACGGTGACGTAGCTGTTTAAGAAAATGGATTCATACTGCGTGAGCACGCCGATGACATCGATGCCGGAGTTGGCGCAGTTGCTTAAGGGGAAGTCAATGATGCGGTATTTTCCGCCGTAGCTGACGGCCGGTTTGGCCAGCTTGTTCGTCAGATCATACAGACGTGAGCCCCTTCCTCCCGCAAGGATCATTGCGATCATATTGTTTCTTTTCATTATGTTCTCCTGTATTTGTGCGCGAAATCGGGTATCCGGCAACAAAAATGATTATAACAACAGTTCCGCCGATTTTCAACAAAAAACAGGATTTGAAGAAACAATCGCAGACCTTTGTTCCGACGAAGCGAACCGGAAAAGAGAATGATAAAAATAAAATAAATAAACACTTTACAAAACATAAATCATGTGATAGGATAGTACAGACGCAAAGAAACAGACGTCAGTAGTAAGAAAGAACAAGGAGCAGACAGATGAGAATCAGAACCAGGTACGCACCGTCGCCGACGGGCAGGATGCATGTGGGAAACCTCCGCACCGCGCTCTATGCCTATCTGATCGCAAGGCACGGGGGAGGGGACTTTCTCCTCAGAATCGAAGACACGGACCGGGAACGCTATGTCGAGGGCGCGACGGAGATTATTTACAAAACCCTGCTGGACGCGGGACTGACGCATGACGAGGGCCCGGACAAAGAGGGCGACTGCGGCCCCTATGTGCAGTCGGAGCGTGTAAAGGCCGGCCTTTATACGCAGTATGCGAAGGAGCTGATCGACAAGGGAGAAGCGTATTACTGCTTCTGCACGCAGGAGCGCCTGGCTTCGCTGGCGCAAAAAGTCGGTGACGAGGCTGCCGCGGGAGAGGAGGATGCCGCGGAGGACCTCGAAAACGCAAAGACCATCCGCATGTATGACAAGCACTGCCTGTCCCTTTCTGCGGAGGAAGTACGGGAGAATCTGGACAAGGGCCTGCCGTATGTCATCCGGCAGAACAATCCGACGGAGGGCACAACGACCTTCCACGACGAGCTTTACGGCGATGTGTCCGTGGACAACAGCGAACTGGATGATATGATTCTCATCAAGTCGGACGGTTATCCCACTTATAATTTCGCGAATGTTGTCGACGATCATCTCATGGGCATCACCCATGTCGTGCGCGGCAATGAATACATATCCTCCACGCCGAAGTACAACCGTCTCTATGAGGCCTTCGGCTGGGACATCCCCGTGTACATCCACTGCCCGCTGATTACGGATGAGGAGCATCACAAGCTCTCGAAGCGCAGCGGCCATTCCTCCTTTGAGGATCTGATCGAACAGGGCTTTTTGCCCGAAGCTGCGGTCAATTTCGTGGCCCTGCTCGGCTGGTCGCCGGAGGACAATACGGAGATTATGAGCCTGGCGGACATGATTGAAAAATTCGATTACCGCAGAATCTCCAAATCCCCGGCCGTCTTTGACTACACAAAGCTGAAATGGATGAACGGCGAGTATTTCAAGGCCATGCCGGAGGAGCAGTTTTTCGAGCTGACAAAGGACGCGTTGAAGGACGCGCTGCCTGCGATCGCCGCAAGAGAAGAGGGGGAGGACTGTCTGAAAAAGATTGCCGCCATGGTGCGGACGCGCATTGAGGTGCTCCCGGACATCGCGCCGATGGTGGACTTCTTCGCGGCCATGCCGGAATTTGACAACGCGCTATATTCCCACAAGAAGATGAAGACGGACGCGGAAAGTGCAAAGACGGTGCTGACGGAGCTTTTTCCGGTACTGGAAGCGCAGGAGGATTATTCGAATGACGCGCTCTTTGCGCAGCTGAAGCGCTTTGTTGAGGAAAAGGGTTATAAGAACGGTTATGTGCTCTGGCCCCTGCGGATTGCCTTAACCGGCAAGGAAATGACACCCTGCGGCGCGACGGAGGCCATGGAAGTCCTCGGAAAGGAAGAGACACTGCAACGTCTGAAGTCCTCCCTGGAGAAACTCTGATCATCCTGTTTTTGTCTAAGAGATCACAGCATGAACTATAACGAAGAACAGCTGCGGGCCATCCGCCATCACGAGGGCTTCTGCCTCGTGGTGGCCGGGCCCGGCAGCGGCAAAACCGCCGTCATTACGGAACGCGCGGCGACCCTGATTGAACAACGCGGCGTGGAAGCATCGCGTCTTTTGACGCTGACCTTTTCGAAAGCCGCAGCTCTGGAGATGCTCGAACGCTTTACGAAGCGGACGGCATCCGCGTATCCTGCTGCCGTCTTCGGCACCTTTCATTCCGTCTTTTACCGGATTCTCATGGACAGCGCGGGGGAAAAGGCCCTGAAGATCCTGGGCGCTTTGGAACGCGGCAGACTCATGGAACAGGTGATGAAGAGCCTCGGCCTTTACCCTTCCGCGGAATCTGTGGCCTCGCTGCTGAGGGGCGTTTCCAACCGGAAAAACTGCGGAAGGAAGGGGCAGGGCGTTTCGGGCGCGCTCCCCTACGCGGAGCGCTTTGAAGAAATTTTCGAACGCTATGAAGATCTGCGCAGGGAGCTGGAGCTGATGGATTATGACGATATCGCGCCGGACTGCCTGCGTCTGTTCCGGGAACGCCCGGAAGTACTGCAGCGCTGGCGGGAGCGTTTTTGCTTTCTGCAGGTGGATGAGTACCAGGACATCGGTCCCGTGCAGGAGGAACTGCTGCATCTGCTGGCAGCAAAGCATCGGAATCTGTTTGCGGTCGGGGACGACGACCAGTCCATCTACGGCTTTCGCGGTGCGGACCCGAAGGTCATGCAGCGCTTTCTTTCCCTGTATCCGGACGCGGAGCGGATCCAGCTGCCCGTCAATTACCGCTCGGACGAAGAAATCATTGAAGCCGCCGATAAGGTCATCCGCAGGAACCGCACGCGTCTGCCGAAGGCAAGGATGCGAAGCGCCCTGTCCGCGCAATGTCGCGACCGTCAGGTATTTTGCGCAAAGGACTACCGGGATACGGAGGAGGAACTGAAGGATCTTTGTAATTTAATCAAGGAAAACGCCGTGAAGACAACAGAGGGACCGGACTTCAGCGGGATTGCCGTCATCGTCCGCACCCATGCCTGCGCGGCCAAAGCGGCGGAAATCCTTGCCGCCCGGGGCATCCTCTTTGACATGAAGGAGGATGTGAAAACCCTGTATGAGGAACCGGTCGCGAAGGACATCCTTGCCTATCTGCGCTTCGCGCATGAGGGAGGAAAGCGGGCGGATTTTCTCCGGATGATGAACAAGCCCCTGCGGTATTTTTCGAGAAACTGCGTGACGCGCGAGGTCGTGGAGCAGGAGGATCTGCTGCGTCATTACCGCAACAGCCCGCAGATGCAGGAGCGGGTCAGGACCTTTTTTTCGGAGATCCGGCTGCTCTCCGTCATGCGGCCGAAGACCGCGATCGGCTATCTGCGCCGTGCCGTCGGCTACGAGCGTTATCTGCGGGAGGAAAACGACAGGGCGGGGCTGCTCTATGCCTTAGGGGTGCTGGACCGGATGGAAGAGGACGCGGAGAAGCTGCGCACGGACCAGTATTTTGTCAGGGTCCGGGAGCGGCTTTCCTTTGCGGAACACTATCGCGGGGAACATTCGAAGGCCGCCGCAAGAAGCCGCGGTGTGAAGCTGATGACCATGCATGCCTCGAAGGGCCTGGAATTTGATCATGTTTTTCTTCCGATGTGCAACGCCGGGATCGTGCCGCACATGCAGGCCGCGGGAGAAGAAGCGCTGGAGGAGGAATGCAGAATGCTCTATGTCGCAATGACCCGGGCAAGGAAAAGTCTTCAGGTGAGCTTCGCAAGGCAGTCCGCCCGCGGGGCACTGTTACCATCGCCTTTTTTATGGTACAATGAATAATCTGTGATTTTGTAAGGAGGAAGACATGCCATTTGATTTTAACTCTATTTTCAAAGGAAAGCAGAAGCGTTCGGATGCCGCGGGCGATTCGTCCGGAAAAAAGGACGGGCCGATCGCGCCGAAGCAGATGCGCACGATCCTCATCGGCGTGGTTTTGCTGTTTCTGGTCGTTACGCTGGTCTCCCGTTCCTGGTTTTCCGTCGGAGAAGAGGAGCAGGCGGTGGTCACGATGTTCGGACAGGTGCAGGACGTCAAGAGCGCCGGTCTGTATTTCAAGATTCCCTTCCTGCAGAACGCGCAGCTCGTGGACACGACGACAAAGGGCATGCCCATCGGCTATATGTCCGGCAATGCCGGGGAGCGCGACGGTGCGGGGGCTACGGGCACGCATGAGGCACTGATGATCACGAGCGACTTCAACTTTGTCGATATTGACTTTTACATTGAATACCGCGTTTCGGATCCGGTGGCTTATCTTTACAATTCCGATGAGCCGGAGGAGATTCTCCGCAACATCGCCCAGGCGACCATCCGCTCCACCGTCGTCAATTATTCCGTGGATGACGTCATCACCACGGCCAAGAGCCAGATCCAGTCGGAGGTCATGGAAAAGATCATCCAGGAGCTGGAGGAAATGAACATCGGCCTTCAGGTCGCGAACGTTTCCATCCAGGACGCGGAGCCGCCGACGGACGCCGTCATCGAAGCCTTTAAGGCGGTGGAAACGGCGAAGCAGGGTGCCGATACCGCCGTCAACAACGCAAAGCGCTATCAGTCGGAACGCGTGCCTGCCGCGGAGGCGGAGGCGGACCGCATCATCCAGGCCGCAGAGGCCGAGAAGGCCGCGCGCATCGCGGAGGCGGAGGGCCAGGTGGAGCGCTTCAACCGGATGTACGCGGAATACGCCAAGTATCCGCTGATTACGAGACAGCGTCTGTTCTACGAGGCCATTGAGGAAGTTCTGCCCGGCGCGAAGGTCATCATCACGGACGGCGGAACGCAGACGATGCTGCCGCTGGAATCCTTTACGGAGGCCGGTACCGCCGAAGAGGAGACACAGGACGCGGCAAAGGAGAAGGAGCAGAACGCAGAGGAGGACGGGGAATGAAAAAGTTTGTGAAGGTTCTGATCGGACTCGTTGTCCTTGTGGGAGTGCTGCTGATCACCGGATGCTTCTTTACGGTGAAGGAAAACGAATATGCCGTGGTTACGCAATTCGGGCGCATCGTGCGCGTGGAGAGCGAGGCCGGCTTGAAGTTCAAGATTCCTTTCATTCAGGATACGAGTTATCTGCCGAAGGCGGTGCAGCTCTATGACCTTTACCCTTCGGATGTCATTACGAGAGACCGCAAGAGCATGATCGCGGATGATTATGTCATGTGGAAGATCACGGATCCCGTGAAGTTCATGCAGACGCTGAACGGCTCCACCTCCGCGGCGGAAGACCGCGTCAGCGTGGCCGTGTACAACGCGACAAAGTCCATCATATCCTCCATGAGCCAGGAGGAGATCATTTCCGCGCGCGGCAACCGCCTGACGCAGATCATCACGGAGGAGAGCAATTCGGACATCGGCCAGTACGGCGTCGTTATCCTGACCACCCAGATCAAGGCCCTCGATCTTCCGGACGACAACAAGGACGCCGTCTATGAGCGCATGATTTCGGAGCGCAACAACGTGGCGGCGAGCTACCGCGCACAGGGCGAATCCGAGGCGCAGAAGATCCGCAACGAGACGGACCGCACCGTTTCCGTCATGCGGGCGGAAGCGCAGAAGCAGGCGGATATCCTGGTGGCGGAGGGCGAATCGGAATACATGCAGACGCTGCAGGATGCTTATAATACGGAAGACAAGGCGGAGTTTTACAGTTTTATCCGTTCGCTGGACGCGCTGAAGGCTTCCCTTGCCGGCGGCAACAAGACCATTCTGCTGGATAAGGATTCGGAACTCGTACGGCTCCTCTACGGTGCCGATTAAGGAGTAAGAAAGGGTCATGGCAGGGAACCGATTACCGGATACGATACAGGTCATGCCGGCCAGTGCCTATCCCCTCGGCGTTTCCGCGGACGGGAAGGATCTGGTGGTCAGCGCCTGCTTTCGCGGGACAAAGGACTGCGGCATCTGTCTCTTTTCGGGAGAGAAGCAGACGCTCGTTCTTTTTGACGCGTCCTGCCGGACCGGAAGGATTTTTTCCGCGCGCTTAACGGGGGCGGGCGGATGCTTTGATTCTTATCTGCTCTATGAGGACGGTTCCTATTTCTGTGACCCCTACGCAAAGAAAATCATCGGCCTGGAGCGCTTCGGCGAGGCCGTGGGCGAAGCGGATCTGCGCTGCAGAAGCCTCTTGCCGCATTATGACTGGCGCGGGGATTTGCGTCCGCAGATTCCCTATGAGGACTGCGTGTTTTACTGTCTGAACGTCAGGGCCTTTACCATGGCGGACCCTTCGGTGAAGCCCGCTGCAAGACGCGGGACCTTTTCCGCGCTGAAGGACAAGATTCCCTATCTCAAAGAACTCGGCGTCACAACGGTGGAGCTGATGCCGGTCTATGAGATTCATACGGCCATTCCGAAAAGTCTGATGCATCTGCCGGCACCGCTGATCGACAACGGCACGCTGGTGGAAGCCGCGGAGCCGGAGAAGAAGGTGAATCTCTGGGGCTATCAGGAGGGCTATTATTTCGCCGCAAGGGCGTCCTACGCCTGTGACGGAAATTCCCCCTGCGTCGAGTGCAAGGACATGATCCGGGCCTTCCATGAAAACGGCATGGAGGTCATCATGCAGTTCTGGTTTGCGGAGGGCACGAGCAAGAGCCTGATGACGGACTGCATCCGCTACTGGGTGAGCGAGTATCACATCGACGGTATTCACTTAAAGAGCGATAACATCCCCGTGGACATGATCGCGACGGATCCCATGCTTTCCGACATCAAGATCATGGCCGCGGATGTATCCGCCTTTCCTTCCGGGGAGGAGAACCTGCCGCTGTATCTTGCGGATTACTCTGACGGATTTGTCTGGAGCGCCAGACATTTCCTCAAGGGGGATGACCGCAGCATCGGCGCTTTTGCGGACGCCATGTACGGCAGAAGAAACGGTCATGCGGAGATTCATTACATCGCCAATTATGACGGCTTTACCCTGCGGGATCTCGTGACATACGAACACAAACGCAATGATGCCAACGGCGAAGGCGGCACGGACGGCCGCTATGACAACATCAGCTGGAACTGCGGCGTGGAAGGGGAGAGCAGAAAACGCGCCGTCAGTCTGTTGCGCAGACAGCAGATCCTGAACGCGCTGACCTTTGTCTTTATGTCAAGGGGAACGCCGCTCCTCTATGCCGGTGACGAATGCGGCAATACGCAGGAGGGCAACAACAACCCCTACTGTCAGGACAACGCCTGCGGCTGGACGAACTGGAAAGGCCTTTCCGGGAAGGGGAAATATCTTGCGGTGCGGGACTATGTCCGTTTTCTCGCGGCACTGAGAAAGCGCTTCCGCAGCATCGGCAACAACGGAAAACAGGAGCGGAAGGCGCCTTTGTCAAAGAACCGCCTGCCGGAGCTGTCCTTCCACGGCTCGGAGGCCTGGCGGCCGGACTTCGGCGACAACTCCCATGCCTTTGCGGCGCTTTATGTACACCGGGAGGAGGATGCCTGCCTTTATGTCATTTATAACATGTACTGGGAAGCGCTGCGCTTTTCCCTGCCGGATGTGCCGAGACACTTTGTCTGGCATCAGCTTTCGGATACGGCGAAGGAACAGCCGGTCAATTCCGCGGGACAAACCCTGTTCGGGGAAAAGGAAACAAGGGTTGCCGCGCGGAGCGTACAGATTTTTGAGGCTGTCGCGGGTAAAGAGCCTCTTCCTTCCGGGAGAGGGAAAAGAACAGGAAAAGGAGCTGCGTCAAATGAGTGAAGTACTGGAACGTTTTTTGCGCTATGTCAAAATCGATACGCGTTCTTCGGAGGAAAGCGGCTTAAGCCCGTCCACCGAAAAACAGCATGATCTCGCAAAGCTTTTGTATGAGGAGCTGCAGGAACTCGGTGCCTCCGATGTCTTTTACGACAAGGAGCACTGCTATGTCTACGCGAAGATTCCGGCGAACAACGCGGACAAGATGCCGGAGGGCACGCGGCCCATATCTCTGGGCTTTGTCTCTCACATGGACACCTCGCCGGAGGTGACGGGGACCAATGTCTCTCCGCGCATTGTGAAGGAATACGACGGCGGGGACATCGTCCTGAACGGGGAAGCGCAGATTCTGCTGTCCCCGAAGGATTTCCCGCATCTGTCCGCGCAGAAGGGAAAGGACCTGGTGGTGACGGACGGGAAGACCCTGCTCGGCGCGGACGACAAAGCCGGCGTCGCGGAGATTATGACGATGGCAAAGACCCTGCTTTCGGACGATACGCTTCCCCACGGCGATATCCGCATCTGCTTCACGCCGGATGAGGAAATCGGGGAGGGCGTCAAGTTCTTTGATCTTGAACGCTTTTCCGCGGACTGCGCCTATACCGTGGACGGCGGGGGCCTGGGCGAATTGGAATATGAAAACTTCAACGCGGCCGAGGCGGAGGTGACCTTCTACGGCAGGAGCGTGCATCCCGGCAGCGCGAAGGGACAGATGATCAACGCGACGCTGCTGGCCTACGAATTCCATCAGTTGCTGCCGGAGTTCCAGAACCCGATGTATACGGAGGGAAGGGAGGGCTTCTATCACCTCAACCAGATGCGCGGCACGGTGGAAAAGGCTGTGGTACACTATATCCTCCGGGATCATGACCGCGAAAAGTTTGAGGAAAAGAAGGAAATGATGCGGCGCGTCACGGACTTCCTGAACGCGAAATACGGCGAAGGTCGCGTGGAGCTCAATATGGCGGATGTCTATTACAACATGATCGAAAAGATTCTGCCGCACATGCACCTGATCGAGACCGCGCGGGAGGCCATGCAGGCGGAGGGCGTTACCCCGATCGAAACGCCGATCCGCGGCGGTACGGACGGCGCCATGCTGTCCTACAAAGGCCTGCCCTGCCCGAATCTCTGCACCGGCGGATACAATTATCACGGACGCTTTGAGTACGCGTCCATACCGGAAATGGAGTCGACCGTGAAGATTCTTTTGGGGATTGTGGACCGTTATGCCGCCTTTCATGTGGCGGCGGACGGACAGATATCGAAGGCATGAAAAAGACCGTCAGGATCAGCGAAGAAGAACGGGAGCGCAACCGGCGCTTTCTGGAAGAAGCGAAAGCACATGTCGCGCGTCTGAGGGAGGACCTCGGACGCGCGGCTTTTGCCGCCGTGATCACCTTCGGCTGCCAGATGAACGCCAGGGATTCCGAAAAGCTTTCCGGCGTGCTGAAGGAAATCGGCTATACGCTGACGGATTCGGAGGATCAGGCGGACTTTGTCATTTTCAACACCTGTACCGTCAGGGAAAACGCGGATGACAGGCTGTTCGGCCGCGTCGGGCGGCTGCGCGGCATCAAGCAAAACAAGAAGCACATGAAGATCGCGGTCTGCGGCTGCATGACACAGGAGCTGTCCGCCGTGGAACGGCTGACGCAAAGCTACGGGCATGTGGATCTGATCTTCGGCACCTTCAACCTGCACCGCTTTGCGGAGCTGATCGTGACGATGTTTGAGAGTGACCGTCAGGTGGTGGACATCTGGAGCGAGGCGGGCGAGGTGACGGAGGACCTGCCGGTGCTGCGCAAGCACTTCTTCAAGTCCGGCGTCAACATCATGTACGGCTGCGACAATTTCTGCAGCTTCTGCATCGTTCCCTACGTCCGGGGACGCGAGCGTTCCAGGGCTTCCGCCGATATTCTCGCGGAGGTGCGTTCTCTGGCCGAAGACGGAGTGAAAGAGGTCATGCTGCTCGGCCAGAATGTCAATTCCTACGGAAACGGCGTGGAAGGGGAGTTGTCTTTTCCGGAACTGCTTGCGGAGGTCTGTCGCGTCGACGGCATCCGGCGGGTGCGCTTTATGAGCTCCCATCCGAAGGACTTGTCCGAAGAACTGATTGCCGTGATGCGCGATCACGAAAACTGCGCGCGGCATCTGCATTTGGCGCTGCAGTCCGGCTCCGACCGGATGCTTCGGCAAATGAACCGTCACTATACGAAGGCATCGTTTCTGCATCTTGTGGAGCGCATCCGGGAAGAGATTCCGGACATGGCCATCACGACCGACATCATTGTCGGCTTTCCGGGTGAGACCGACGAGGATGTGGAGGAAACGGTGGACGTCATCCGCAAGGCCGCGTTTGACAACGCCTTCACCTTTATTTACAGCCGCCGCAGCGGCACAAAGGCGGCACAGATGGAACGGATTCCGGAAGGCATGACAAAGGAAAGCTATCACGCACTGGTACAGGCGCGCTTTAACCGGGTGCTGGAGGCGGTACAGGAACAGGCCAAGGCACAGGCGGCCCGTTTTCTCGGACAAGAGGCCGAAGTGCTGGTTGAGGGCGTCAACGCCAAGGCCCCTTCCCTTTTGACCGGAAGGATGTCCAATAACACGCTGGTGCATTTTCCCGGTGCAAAAGAACAGATCGGGCAGATGCTGCCGGTGAAACTGACGGAATGCAAGGGCTTCTATTATCTCGGACAGGCGCTTTGGAAGTCGTGATTATTAATGGGTGATATAAACTGTGGAGGAACACCTAAACAATTACCCCCCACAGCCGCGTAGAATCAGGCTTTGCCGGTGATACGCGACAGAAAGGAGCAGCCGATGAAAAACACCAAAGTCACAGCCCTGTATGAGCGTCTGTCCCATGACGACGAGCTGCAGGGCGAAAGCAACTCCATTTCCAATCAGAAGCGTATGCTTGAGGATTACGCGCGCAGCCACGGGTATAAAAACATCCGGCACTTTACGGACGACGGAATCTCCGGTACACGCTTCGACAGACCCGGCTTCATGGAAATGATGGAGGAGATTGAGAGCGGAAACGTGGAAACAGTGCTTCTGAAGGATATGTCCCGGTTGGGAAGGGATTATCTGAAGGTCGGATTGTACATGGAAACGTTCCGCGAACTCGGCGTCCGCCTGATCGCCGTCAATGATAACGTGGACAGCTTCAAAGAGGACGAGTTCACTCCGTTCCGTAACATTCTGAACGAGTATTATGCCCGCGACACATCCAAAAAGATCCGGTCGACTTTCAAAGCAAAAGGGAATGCCGGGAAGCACCTTGCAAGCTCCACGCCCTACGGCTATATGAAAGATCCGGAGGATAAGAATCACTGGATCATTGATGAGGAAGCCGCCGAAGTCGTCCGCCGTATTTTTCAGATGACAAAGGAAGGCATTGGTCCTTTTTGTATTGCCAAGACGCTGGAGGCGGAAAAGGTGGAAATCCCCGGATACCACATGCAGAAGATGGGAATGGGGCTGCACCAGAGCCGCGACTTCAAAGATCCGTATCACTGGGGCAGCTCCACGATTGCAAACATCCTGCGCAAACCGGAGTATCTCGGCCATACGGTCAACTTCAAGACGCGGAAGCACTTCAAGGACAAGAAAAGCCATTACGTCTCCCGGGATCAGTGGTTGATTTTTGAAAACACGCAGGAGCCGATTATTGATCAGGAGACATTCGACACGGTGCAGAAGATCAGGGGTCGCGTCCGTCGTTACCCGGACGGATGGGGAGAGGCACACCCGCTGACCGGACTGATGTATTGTTCGACCTGCGGGTCGAAGATGTATGTCCACCGTATCACCAACGGTGTTCGCAGGCCATATTTCTGTTGCTCCGGCTATTGCAAGCAGCCTGTCGCAAGCCGTTGCCCGTCCAGCCACCGTGTCAAGGCGGCAGATGTGATGACGCTTGTATCCGATATGACAAGGGCGGTCATCGAATACGCCCTGGAAGACAAGGAAGCATTCGCCAGACAGATCCAGGACGGTTTTGAAAAGAAACAGAGCGTGGATGAAGCAGCAAACAGGAAACGTGCGGCAATCTGCGAAAAACGTATTGGAGAACTGGAAATCCTGATTGCGAAGATTTATGAGGACAACGCCCTCGGGAAACTGTCCGACAAAAGATACGATACGCTCTCCAACCAGTATGAAGCGGAGCAGGCGAAGCTGACGGAGGAACTGGAAGGATACAAAGAACTCCGCGCACAGGCGGACGGCACGAAGGATGCGTCGAAACGGTTTCTTGCACTTGTGGAGCGGTATACGGATTTTGACGAAATCTCCACGACCATGTTGAATGAATTTGTGGACAAGATCGTCGTCCACGAGCGCGACCGTAAGGGCAGCGTCCAGACCACGCAGAAGATCGAAATCCATTTCAATCTGATCGGACAGTTTATACCGCCCGCGATGGTGCCGAAGGAACCGACGCCGGAGGAATTGGAAGAACTGAGGAAGATCGAGGAGATCAAAGACCGCCGTCATCAACAGTATCTCGCACGTAAGGCGAGCGGCAAGCAGAAAGAATATGACGAGCGTTACAAAGAGAAAAAGAAAGCGAGGATGGATGCCAAAAAAGAAGCCATCCGCGCAGAGGACAGGAAGAACGGTATCTATTGTCATCTGGAAGACCTGCCGGAAATCCCCCGCGCGGGGAAGACACAGGCAGCCGCTTTTGTAAAAACGGCATCCGGCTCTGCTTTGAAACCCGATGCTGCAGCAAAAACGAAAGCAAGCCGTTCACGCAGGGTCACGACCGCAAAAGGAACCGGCGTGAAGCGCGGCAGGAAAACCGTAATAAAAACCGGGACACAGAAACAGAGGACAGCAAAAGTCTGAAAGGAGAAAACTCATATGAATAAGACAGCGATATATGCGAGAACAAAGGATGCCATCACGGAAAATGAGAAGATGTCAGAGCAGATCACAGCCTGCATGGCGCGAGCAGAAGATCAGGATGTTGAAATCTACAAGGATTACGGTCCCGGATCAGATGTATTCAGACCGGAACTCCAGCGCATGATGAAGGACGTCCGTGATTGTAAGATCCAGAGGGTGATTGTACAGGATGTTGCCAGATTGAGCAGAAACTTCCTGCACCTGACCGAGCTGACCCGCCAGATGCAGGAATGTGGCTGCACACTCCTGTCGCTGGCGGAGGAAATCGACACCGACCGCATGTATGACGAAGACGTACTCAAACTGATCGACATCTGGGACAAAAGAAAACGTATGCACGAAATGGAGGACAGCGGACAGTATCGCTTCTACGGGGAGAAGATCGATGATATCCCCGACGATCAGGTGGTTGACCGCTATATGCAGATGAGGAATTTCCTGTCAGATGCCCGGACACATGATAACTGGTAATCCGAAAAACAGCAAGCGGTAGCCATTTCCCTCAACGCACGGGAGAACCGGCAACACCATACCGAAAACGCTGTATCGCACATCATAACAGAATCATCGTGCACCACCATGAAAAGAGACTGCCAGAAACACCGCAGTCTCTTTTTCTTATCCGTTCTGAGCGAAATCCGCACGGTAATTATCGTGAAAAAAGAATATGACCGGTATCGGACGACAGGGAGTACGCCTGATACGCATCCGAGCCAAATCTTACGGTAATTGCCGTGCAGATTTCAAAAATGGCGGGTCAGAAACGTCATACCGGAAAAACATCGTACCCCTGCACACCATAAAAACCCATCACACACAACATCATCCACGAAGGAGGACACCCATGCGCCTTACAAAATATGAAAAAGAGACGATTGTCCTGATGAACGCCGGCGACAAGGAGGCAACCGTTTACACCGCTGACCGCACGGTCATGCGCAGACTCGACGCGCTTGTAAAAGCATATCCGGAATCGTATCGCATCGTATCAGAGGACGACATATCCAAAACCTACTCTATGCCGAAATCCTACGTCAGTTATCGTAAGCCACGTAACCTGTCCGAAAAACAGCGGGAACAGGCACGTCATAATATGAACATCATCAACGGCACGGCATCTACCGAATGAAAACGGCGGGTGCTTTTTCTTTTGGAAGGAGGAAAACAATATGAGTGAACAAAAGCATCTTGGGTACGCCCGTGTCAGCAGTGCAGGGCAGAGAGAGGACAGACAGATTATCGCGCTGAAAGAGATGGGACTTTCGGATAAGCAAATCTACGTCGATAAACAATCCGGCAAGGATTTTGATCGTCCGCAGTATAAAAAGCTTCTTCGCAGGTTGGACAGCAATTCCGTCCTGTTCATCAAATCCATCGACCGACTCGGACGCAACTACACCGATCTGATCGAGCAGTGGCGTATTATCACGAAGGAAAAGAACGCTGACATCGTGGTGTTGGACATGCCGCTTCTTGATACACGCAAGGAAAAGAGCCTTCTCGGAACATTTATCAGCGATCTTGTTCTTGCGCTTCTGTCATATGTCGCCGAGAACGAACGATTGAACACAAAACAAAGACAAGCAGAGGGAATCGCAGCTGCCAAAGCGCGCGGCGTTAAGTTCGGGCGTCCCGCGCAGCCGCTCCCGGATAACTTCCATGAAGTCTGTATTCAATGGCGGGAGAAAAAACTCACACTGAAAGAAGCTGCTGCCGCCTGCGGGATGCCGACCAGCACCTTCCACGACAAGGCAAAGAAATATGAGGGGATGCAGCCTTAATCTAATCCCTTCAGTTTTGACTCGTAATCGCAAGCGCCGTACAGCACGTCCGTCACAAACACGCGCTTATCCCGGATGCAATAGAACACGCAGTAATTATCCACCGGCATCATACGAAGACCGTTCGCTTTTTCGTTCGAGGACTCCATTACCCTGTGCCGTTCCGGAAATGTATCCAGCGTCAGTATGGCGTCTGCAATCCGGTCATACTGTCCTGCGGCATTTTCCGGAGAAAGCAGTTTTTCTGCAATGTAGTCAAAAATCCGATCCATATCGGCAAGCGCTTCGTTTGTGACCAAAACCTCATACTTGGTCATGCGTGCGCCTTCCTGCGTTTAGCAAATGCTGACGACGCTTTCTGTACCCGTCCTTTATCGATGTCGTCAACGCCCTTTTGGAGTTTCGCGCGGAGATCTTTTGCGGACATCCCTTCCGCGTCGATTTCCGCCGGAGCCATCGGCAGCGACACCATAAAAGGAATACCGCCGGTCAGATAAATCTGGTTCAGGTACATGTCAATCGCGGTGGACATCGGAATGCCGAGTCTTGTTAAGACGTCCTCCGCCTGTCGCTTTACCGTAGGGTTGACCCGTAAATTGAGTGTTGCCGTTTTTTCCATAATTTGACCACCTCCTTAAAAACAATTGTAACGCTAATTGCGTTACGAGGCAAGCGAAAAATAATAATCCGGGAATCATGAAAAAAGCACTTGACATTCTCCCTCGCAGCCCCTACAGGGCTGAATAGCGAAGCTATTCAGCCCCTACAATGGAAACAATACTAATAACTTATTTCCGAGAAGGAGGTATGCAATCATGCAAACTATTACAGTCGAATCATTTAACGGGAAGAACGAACTGGTTGTTGGAGGTATTAAGAGTGTCAATAACCACAGGTGGGCGCATCGAATTCTGATAGAAGGAATGGTACGAATGGATGGAAGTGAACTCTCTGCCGGATCTGTTGTGATTTTTCCGGAGGGATCTGTTTGCAGAATTCCAGAAAAGGATATCGAATTGACAGGGTGTATGGAACTTCTGGTAACAGAAATATTTACTATAATTGTAGTGTTCAAACAGGAAGCGGAAATTGAAGTGCATATGAACGAGCTGAGTAAAATTGTTGAGTCCGATGAAAATGCCGATATTAATTTTACAGAGGTTGACCTGTCATATGACAGCGGTACGATAACAGGAACCATTGGACCGCTTAATTTTAGCTTGGGCATAAATATGAACAGGGAAAATTTCACCGAGAGCTATTTCTTTATGGGGGCGAGTGTTTTTGGAGTAAAAATAGTGGATGCAAAACTGGATATTCACAACACGCATTATAGAATTGGTACGGAAATCAAAAAGTGCAAGGTGACCGGTGAAGTGGGCGTTGACTTCGATAAAGGGGAAGTCTATATTGAGGTGGAGATTAAGCTTATGAACAAGACGTTGTGGCATGAACGTTGTGTCATTTTCTCATGGGGTTAAGTTTGTGATTCAAATATTAACTGAAGGTTTCTCTCGAAAACCATGCTGAACAAACACCATTGTTGGAATAATCCCCCGGAGAGAGCGCAGTCTCTCTCCGGGGCAGAAAGGAGTATTTGAGATGAGTGTATTCTTTTTGAACTTCCCTCCCTCGGAGGAGGCCAAAAAAATATTTGATGTCGCTGCGACCGATGGAACAGAAGCATTACATTTTAAATTAAAGTATGTAGTGAATGAGGAATTTGGACGAGCTGAGTATCGTGGAGTATATACAGAAAACGATGTGTTGGATGAGGATGACGATTATCTTGTAGTGGATGTTTTGTCACGGTTTTGCTCTTACAGAGTCTACGATACGGGTACGGATTTTGTCAACCTAATGGGCACAACGGGTGATCATCCAGAAGATAGGGGGGCGAAGTCGTGGCTTGGGTTTTATGAGTATTTTCGGATGAAGATTGCAAACACAAATGCTCGATACATAGCGGATCGTTGCTTTACGGATGGCTTTTCCTATTATGTAGGTTATGGACCGGTAAAGAGGTGTGCGGCACCCGCCAGTATATCACGGGATTACCTTGTTGGTGGTCATGTACTGATTGGTCAAGGCTTTTCAAGAGCCTTAAATCCGGAGGAATATGGAGGAAGAGAGGTAGCCATTATTCCTATTTGCAAGAGCCATAATGCTTTTAATGATGGCTATATGAGACTTCATAATGCAGAGCCGGTTCCGTTTATCGACTATATCATAACAAAGAAATCATACGAGGATGCCATGAAAAAAGCACAAAGGCTTTAATGATGTTGCGTTGATGCTTGGATTTAACAATTAAGCCAAAATGCGTATGGATTACCGTCCATAAGCCGAAAACCCCCTGTTTCCAAACTACCTCAAAAGCCGGAAATGTATAGGTTTCCGGCTCCGTGCTTCTTCTATAGTATATATTATCACATTTGACGTTTCTGCGGAAACAGGCTCAAAAACGCAGAAACAGGCAATCTTCCGTATCTTATATCGGACGATTGTACGGTAAACTTTAGAAGAATCGGAAACCTATACCTTTCCGTTTCCTGCCCGGAGCGATAGAAAAACACCTGCCAACCGGCAACAGAGGGCACTGCATGGAGTATCGCAACCGCATTCTTGTCGTCGATGATGATGACGTTTTACGGAAATATCTGGAGACCGTGTTGAGCGAGCAATATGAAGTGTTCAGCGCGGCATCGGGACAGGCTGCGCTTGATCTGCTTGCAGATATGTCGCGACTGGATCTGATTCTGCTGGATATTGAGATGCCGGGGATGCGGGGCTATGAGTTGCATGAAAGAATCAAAGACCTGACGGTTTGCCATGAAGTGCCGGTGATCTACCTGACCGGTCTGACACATCCGGACGAGGAGATCAAAGGTCTCGGCCTCGGCGCGGCGGACTTTGTCACCAAACCGTGCGCAAAAGACGTTTTGCTTGCAAGGGTGGAAAGCCGCCTGCGGAGCGCAAAGCGTCTTGACATGAAGAAACTGTCAGCACTGCCGGAGATGTTGACTGACACGGAGTTGAACGTACTGCAGCGTGCGGCATTGTCGATGACAAATGAGGAAATAGCGGAACACATGGGATATACATACGGTTATGTAAAATTCGTTGTGTCACAGTGTATGCAAAAACTCGGAATCAGTAACCGGCGGGATGTCAAATTGTTTCTGCCGGAGTGATGCTTGTCGGAGGGAGGATTGAAATCACAACACAAAAACACACGTTCCCAAAAGATATAACTTCGGGATAGTACACAGGAAAAAGTACCTGTGATACGTTGATTATAACCGATAACATGGTCTTACTATACCCTGACGTAACCGCCACAAACGGCATATCAACTATTAGCAAAGCGGAAAGGATCATAACCATGAAAAAGACAGGCGCATTCTTACTCAGCATGATGCTCATCTTCACGTTGACCGTCACAAACCTTGCGGGAGCGTATCATACCGCAGGACGGGTTTGTGCCGCCGAAGAAACGAACGACGGCGCGGATCATTCAGAAGCCGGCACACAGGGCGGAGAGAATACCGGTCTGTCAAATGGCGGGTTGCCTGCAGGAGATGAGACATGGTCCGGAAACCAGTCCACACAGGTTACGCCACAGCAGGGGTTCGTTCCTGCAAATACCGGCGATCCGCAGCAATAGCAGCAAAGCAACGGCGAAGACACCAACACCGACGATCCGCAAAACAACGGCAGCGGCGAAAACGGTAATGAGCAAATCACGCAGGGCATGATGCCTGTTCGGTCATCAAAGAGCGGTATCAATTTTGTAATGCAGGGCAGTTATACGTTTCCTGCTGTGCAAGTGGGGTATACCTCAGTTGATAAGAAAGGTATTTCTCTTCAAAATAAGGGGTCTGAAGCTATCACAGTAACTATAAGCGGGAATTCCAATCCTGCCTGCTTTAATGCGTATTTTTCCAAAAACGCGAGCTCCATAACCATCGATGCGGGTAGTAATGATTTTGTCTATGTCGAAAGGCAGATCGGATTAAGTGAAAACGATTATTCAGGTACGATTACGGTCACGGCAACAACCAGTTC
>JAFZLB010000017.1 GCA_017551665.1 Lachnospiraceae bacterium | reverse complement strand
GTACGGCGGATTGTTGAAACGGAGGGGCGATAATATGGATAAGAACCTGGACTATTACATGCATCTTCCATACAAAATGGTTATCGTAAAAGATGTCGAAGATGATTCGTATGTACTGTTCTTTCCGGAATTGCCGGGCTGCATGACATCGGGCAAAACCGCGG
Source organism: Lachnospiraceae bacterium (assembly GCA_017551665.1). GTDB lineage: Bacteria > Bacillota > Clostridia > Lachnospirales > Lachnospiraceae > Butyrivibrio. Next base: position 14,427 of record JAFZLB010000017.1, on the reverse strand, counting down.
CAGACGCGCTTGCAAACGCCGAAGACGCAAAGGAAAACTGGCTGAGGGCCGCTTTGGAGGATCAGTTGTCCATAAAGGAGCCCGAATCTTTCTCAATAGAAACCGCACTCGTATCATAACAGATACCGATTGACACGCCGATAATATTCGATTATAATCAAATTCGATAGCTATCGAATAATAAGGAGGCGGTGTCATGGAAGCGGTCATTGAGGCGAAGGATTTACGCAGGGAATACGTTACGCGGCGCGGTGTCCTCCGCAGGACAAAGCGCGTTGTCAAGGCCGTGGACGGCATCAGCTTTCACGTGGAACGCGGGGAAATCTTCGGCCTGCTCGGGCAGAACGGTGCGGGCAAGACGACGACGATCAAAATGCTGACCACGCTTCTTGCGCCGACTTCGGGCGTCTGTCGTGTGCTTGGGCGCAACACCTTCGGCGAGGAAAAGCAAATTCGCAGCAGAATCAACTTTATTTTCGGCGGGGAGTTCGGTGTCTATCGCAGGCTTTCCGCAAGGGACAATCTGCGCTACTTCGCGCATCTCTACCTTCTGGAACCGGAAGTCTTTGAACCGCGCATCGGGCAGCTTTTGGAGATGGTGTCCTTAGCGGACCGCGCGGACGATCTCGCGGAAACCTATTCCAAGGGAATGATCCAGCGCCTGCAGATCGCACGGGGGCTGATCAACGACCCGGAAATTCTGTTCATGGACGAGCCTACGGTGGGGTTGGACCCGGTCGGTGCCAGGATGCTGCGCGATATCATCCGCCGCCTGAAGGAAGACGGGCGGACGGTGCTCTTGACGACGCACTATCTCCCGGAGGCGGAGGAACTCTGTGACCGCATGGTGATTGTGAACGCGGGCAAGATCGTGGCAGGCGGTACGCCGGCGGAAATCAGGGGCAGCCACGAGAGCTTGGAAGAAGCCTATCTGTCGCTGGTCGGCGCGGGTGAGGCCGCCACACCCGCATGAGAAGAAGCAGTTCCGGCGCTGACGCGCAGATGACAAGAAAGGTATCTTATGAATTTACGGCTTTTATGCAGTACGGTGCGCTTACAAATGAAACAGTCCTTCAGCCGCCCCATGTTCCGCTTCACACTGATCGCGGGGCCGGTGCTGAACACGATTCTGCTGTATGAAATGTTCCTTTCCTCCGGCGAGGAGAACTTTTTTTCCTATGTTGTGCTCGGTGCGGGGCTTATGGGAATCTGGGGCTGCATCTGCTTTTCCTCGGCGGGCGACATCAACCGGGAGCGCTATATGGGAACGCTCGCGCTGATCTTTGCCGCGCCCGCCCCCTTCCGGAAAACCATCCTCGGCAAGATCATCGGGAATACCCTGCTGTCGCTGCTGACCTTTCTGGTGTCTTTGCTGACAGCGGTCATCCTCTTCGGCGTGAAGGTGCGCATCGCTGAACCGTCGCATTTCCTTGTTGCCTTCGCGGTGACGATTGTCAGCTTTATCTCCATATCCTCCGTGATCGCCTGCGTCCTCACGCTGTCGCGGAAAACGGAGCTTTACATGAATTTGCTGGAGCTGCCGATCGCCCTGCTCTGCGGCTTTGTGTTTCCCTTGGAACTGCTGCCGCCCTTTATCCGCGTGATTTCCTACGCGCTTTCGCCCACCTGGGCAGTGCGGCTTTTGCGGCGTTCGGTGGAAGGCGGAACGGAACCCTCGCTCTTTTTCCGGGAACTGCTCATCACGCTCGTTTTAAGTGCGGTCTATGCACTGCTCTCCCTGCTGCTGTACCGTTTGATTGAGAAGCATGTCCGCATCCGGGCGACACTGGATGTGGCCTGACAGAAAGGAAATCACATGATCGCATCTGTCCGTCGTTTTTACGAAGAAGCGAAGCTGTCGCACAAAGGCCGGAGCGCCGCCTTTGCCGCGGAAGAGTTTGTGCTGTATGAGATCGGCTATCCGCTCGTGACCATGATCTTTTACTGCCTGTTGGCGTCCTTCAGCTTCCGCACGAATGACCTCTCCCGCTGGGTGATCGGCAATTCCTTCCTGCTCTGCACGAATGCCTGCGTGTTCGGCACCGGCAGGGTGTTTGCGTCGGAGCGGTATAACGGCCGCCTGCGTTCCATCATTGCCTCGCCCTGCAGCAAGTACGGGGTCATCCTCTCCAACGGCGTCTTTCCCGTGTTCTTTGCCAGCTGCGCGGCACTGCTGGGGATGATCACGGGCGCGCTGGTTTTTCAAACGGATTTTTCGGGGATCAATATGGGGCTTGTCGCGCTGGCGGGGCTTTGTGCCATGTGCTCCGCCACCGCCTTCGGTCTGCTGCTGGCTTCGCTTTGCCTGATGACGGACAGCATGCACCTGATTCTGAATATCGCAGCCTATCTGCTGATGCTCTTTACCGGGGCGGAGTTCCCGGTCTCACAGCTGCCGCTGCCGGGCCGTGTCATCGCCATGATGATGCCGCTCACGAAATCCATCCGCGCCACGCATCTGTTGCTGGACGGCGAGGACGGCAGTTTCTTTCCGCTGATCGGCGCGGAACTCCTCACGGCCTTTGCCTTCAGCCTCGCGTCGCTTGTTGTTCTCCGCGTGGCGGAACGCGCCGCCCGCAAAAACGGGAGGTTTGATCTGTTTTAGTGTTGTTTCTTTCGCCCGCAGCCGTTACAATAGAAGCGCAGTTGCAATTCGTCCGGAAAACCGGAAGACCGGAAAGCCGGAAGAAACAGAAAGGAAAGAACACTATGATGTTTTATATGCCCGCGAGGGTTTACGCGGAAGAAGACTGTGTGAAGAAGCACGCGGCGGAGATCTGTGCGCTCGGGAAAAAGGCGTTGTTGGTGACGGGAAAGACGAGCGCGGAAAAGAACGGCTCGCTGGCCGACGTGACGGCGGCGCTGTCCGAAAACGGCACGGGCTTCGTGCAGTTCAATGACATCGAAGAAAACCCTTCCGTCGAGACCGTGATGAAGGCGAGGGATTTTGGTCTGGCGGAGGGTGCGGATTTTGTGATCGGCATCGGCGGCGGTTCCCCGATGGACGCGGCCAAGGCCATCGCGCTGATGATGGCACATCCGGAAGCGGATTGGGAATTTCTCTACGCGGAGGACGCCGGGCAGACGATGCGGCCGCTCGTGCTCATCCCAACGACCTGCGGCTCCGGCTCCGAGGCGACGGGCATTTCCGTGCTGACGCGGCATGACCTGCGCACGAAGGGGTCCGTGCCGCATAAAATGTTCGCGCGGCTGTCGCTTTTGGACGGGAAGTACCTGACCTCCCTGCCGAAAAAGGTGCTGGCGGACACCACGACGGATGCCCTCTGTCACCTGACGGAAAGCTACATCAACACCGGCGCCACGCCGTACAGCCGGATGTGTGTGCAGGCGGGGCTTGCGCTCTGGCAGCAGGGGAAGGACATCGTCAGCGGCGCAAGAGAAGCGACGGGAGAGGATCTGCTGAGGCTGCTGAACGCTTCCGCGCTCGCGGGGATGGCGATCGCCCACACGGGCACTTCCCTGCCCCATGCCTTGAGCTATGCCGTGACCTATGAGGCCGGGATCAAGCACGGGAGAGCCTGCGCTATGTTTTTGCCGGGCTATCTCGAGGCGGCGTCGAAGGAGGACAGGGACTACATCCTTTCCGGCACGGGCTTTGCGGATACGGATGCCCTGCGGGCCTATATCGAAAACGTCTGCGGAAAGGCGGAGGCTTCGCCGGAGCTTTTGGCACGCACCGTGCAGGACGCGCTGCACAATCCGGCCAAAACCTCCCGCGCCCCCTTCACCGTCGATGAGGCATTGCTGAACCGTCTCGCGGGTGTTGCCTGATCCAAAAACAGCCCTCCCCAAAAGCACTTCCGGGGACAGCACAAACGAGATCTTATATTCAGAAAAATCTGAAAACGGAAAACACGCCCTGTTCGCATGGAACGGGCGTGTTTTTTGCTCCAAAACTGCTTCGCATATATGAAGAATCATGTTGCATAAAACCTTTTTGTTTAATTATCTGACAAATCACTAAACTCCGCGCACAAAGCCGCCGATACGAAATAGTGTGGCGATTCTTTTTTCGTCCCCACAGGTTGGTCAAGGATGGCATTCACAGTGAGGTAATGAACATGGCGAAAACAAAACAGGAGAAGCCCCAAAAGCAACGCAATCTCAACCCGGATAAATCAATATTCGGCATCAGCATCAACAAACTGAAAAACCTGGATGTGGAGGGGAAGTTCACGAAGACCTTTGTCCGTCTGCTGATCGTGCTGCTGATCGCGGCGGGCATACTGCTCGTGATCTGTTTCCTCAGCCTCTGGGCATTGAGTGACATGCACAACAAGTATTTAAAGCAGGTGGAGCTGACGGGAAAGATGAGTCACGCCACTTCGGAAGTGACGGTGCATGTGCTGACCTCCATTTCCTATGTGGGGTCAAATCCCGCCGAGGCGGAGAAGGAAGGAAAACTTGCGGAGGCATATTTCTATGAGATAGAAGATGCCGCCGCGGAACTGCTGGAAGTGTTCAGCGAGGAATCCCTGCTTGCGGAGCTGGCAAGCAAATCGGATGCCGTACACGCGGTGGGCCCGGGCTTGCTGATGCAGATCAACGCTGCGGAGAGCGCACAGGAAATCCTTTCCGAATATAACGCGAGCTTTAAGCCGGCGATGACTTCCTTCCAGGAAACAATGGAAAAAATCGAAGAATATGCCATTGAGGATGCGGAAAGCACCTACACCGCGATGATTATTTTCTTCCCGATTCTGATCGGTGTGGCGCTGATTATCGCAGCCTTGGGCGTCTACTTCCTTGTGCAGTGCGCCTACATGCTGGGGGCCGCCTTCAAGTGGCCCATCCAGGAACTCAATGAGGCTGCCAATCAAATGGCACAGGGCAATCTCAATGTGGACATCAAATATCAGGCAAATGACGAAATGGGCGAGCTGGCGGGCAGCATGCGCAATATGTCCGGTACGCTCCACGGCATTGTGGATGACCTGCAGGATGTGCTCTCCCGTCTGGGCAGCGGCGATCTTGTGCAGGGCAGCCGCAATCCGGACTGCTACATCGGCGACTTCCTGCCGGTGGCACAGGAGATCCGCAAGTTCCGTGCTTCTTTGAACGGCACGATGGGCAACATCAAGAACGCTTCCGGACAGGTCAACCAGGGCGCGACGAACATGAGCCGCGGTGCACAGGATCTCGCGGAAGGCGCAACGGACCAGTCCGCAGCGGTGCAGGAGCTGACGGCTTCCGTCCAGACCGTCGTGGAACAGACGAAGTCCCTGTCCGAATCCGTCGAAGAGGGTGCGCGTGTGGCGCGTGAGGTCAAGGCATCGACGGACGAAGGCGCGGAGCACATGTCCCATGTGGTGGAGTCCATGGCGAAGATCACGGAAGCTTCCGGACAGATCGCCAATATTTCCGATACGATCGCGGAGATCGCGTCCCAGACGAACCTGCTGTCGCTGAACGCTTCCATCGAGGCGGCAAGAGCGGGACAAAGCGGCAAGGGCTTTGCGGTTGTTGCGGATGAAATCAGAAAGCTGGCCAGCCAGTCCGCGGAAGCGGCGGCGCAGACGAAGGAACTCATCGACGCCACGATTGCCAACGTGACGGAAGGCAACACCGTCGTGGAAGAGACGAACCAGGCGCTGCAGAAGGTCACGGAAGGCATCAACGCCATCCAGGAAATCATGACCCAGAACTCCGAAGTCGCGGCACAGCAGGCCGAGGCCATGAACGAGATCGACAAGGGCATCGACCAGATCTCGCAGGTGGTACAGTCGAATGCGGCGAGTGCCGAAGAATCCAGCGCGATATCGCAGGAGCTGTCCGAGCAGTCCGTTTCCCTGAACGATCTTGTGGCACAGTTCCGCATTGCGGAGGGAGATGAGGAATAAACAGATACCGTCGCCGGGGGAGACAGTGGCGCTGCTGTCTTCTCCGGTCTGATATACGGGGAAAATGTATGGCAGCCGTCACCGGGACGGCGGGAAGGAGAATGTAATGGCAAAGGAAAAAGCGGCAAGGCCCGCAAAACAGATCAATCCGAACAGCTCGTTTCTCGGACTGAGCGCGGAGAAACTGCGGCACATGAAGGTGGAGCGCAAATTCAAGTTTACCTTCAACCGGCTGCTGCTGATCATGCTGGTGGCAGCGACGGCCATGTTTGTCATCATCGGTCTGGAGTTTGCGGGTCTGATGTCGATGCGCAATACATATCTGTATGAGGTGGAGCAGGCACTTGAGACCAAGTACAGCATCGAGGCGACAAACAAGTACATTCTCTGGGCCATTGCGGAGGATCATCAGGAAGACAAGCTGGAGTTTACGGACGGCGCCGCGGAAATGATGGGAAAAGCGGATGAGCATATGGAGAACCTGAAGACCGTCTACAGCAACGAGGCGGATATCCGGGAACTGGAGAATCTGTCCGTCACGCTGCACGATATCGGTCCTGCGGTTGTCGCGATGATCAACAGCGGTGAGTACTCGGAGGAAGAGATCTACGAGGTCTTCGAAGAGCAACTGGAACCGACCATTGCCGCCTATCAGAACAGAGTCGACCAGGTGGCGGATACCGCACTTGCGGACGCAGACAGCATGTTTTACACGGCTGTGACGGTAACGGCCATTCTCATTGTCGTGGGTATCGTTGTGGCGGGAATTGCCATTACCTTTCTGCTGAAGGCTTCCGGCATCCTGACGATGTCCATCAACCGTCCGGTTTCCGAGATTTCCAATGCCGCGAAGGAAATGTCAAAGGGTAACCTGAATGTGGAAATCGATTACGAATCCGATGACGAGCTGGGGGAAATGTCCGATGACATGCGCAACATGTCCACCACGCTGTACGGCATCGTGGAAGACTTACAGGATGTGCTTTCCCGCCTGGGCAGCGGTGACCTTGTGCACGGCAGCCGCAATCCGGACTGCTACATCGGCGACTTCCTGCCGGTGGCGCAGGAAATCCGCAAGTTCCGCGCTTCTTTGAACGGCACGATGGGCAACATCAAGAACGCCTCCGGCCAGGTCAACCAGGGCGCGACGAACATGAGCCGCGGCGCGCAGGATTTGGCGGAAGGCGCGACGGACCAGTCCGCGGCGGTCGAGGAGCTGACGGCTTCCGTCCAGACCGTTCTGGAGCAGACGAAGGCGCTGTCCGAATCCGTGGAAGAGGGTGCCCGTGTGGCGCGTGAGGTTAAGACCTCCACGGACGAAGGCGCGGAGCACATGTCCCATGTGGTGGATGCCATGGCGAAGATTACGGAAGCATCCGGACAGATCGCCAATATTTCCGATACGATCGCGGAGATTGCCTCCCAGACGAATCTGCTGTCTCTGAACGCTTCCATCGAGGCGGCAAGAGCGGGACAAAGCGGCAAGGGCTTTGCGGTTGTTGCGGATGAAATCAGAAAGCTGGCCAGCCAGTCCGCGGAAGCGGCGGCCCAGACGAAGGAACTCATCGATGCCACCATCGCCAACGTGACGGAAGGCAACACGGTTGTGGAAGAGACCAACACGGCGCTGCAGAAGGTGACGGAGGGCATCAACGCCATCCAGGAGATCATGGACCAGAACTCCCAGGTCGCCGCGCAGCAGGCGGACGCCATGAACGAGATCGACAAGGGCATCGACCAGATCTCGCAGGTGGTGCAGTCGAACGCGGCGAGCGCCCAGGAATCCAGCGCGATTTCGCAGGAGCTGTCCGAGCAGTCCGTCTCCCTCAACGAACTCGTGGCGCAGTTCTCGCTTTCCGAAGCGGAGGATTGATGGCGGCAAGTTCCCGATAATCTTGACACGCAACAGACGGCGCCCGTGCGGGCGCCGTCTTTGTGTTCGTTATTGTGTGTGACAGAGACTTTGTGATCTTTACTGCGGGATCGTGGCGAAGCCTTTCGCGAGATCTTCGTCCGTCGGGATGAAATCGTTCATTTCGCCGTCGTTGAATTTCTGATAGGCCACCATGTCAAAATAGCCGGTGCCGGTCAGACCGAAGATGATGGTCTTTTCTTCGCCGGTTTCCTTGCACTTGAGCGCTTCGTCGATGGCGCCCTTGATCGCGTGGGAACTTTCCGGCGCGGGCAGGGTGCCTTCCGTTCTTGCGAAGAGCGTCGCCGCCTCGAAGACCGCGGTCTGTTCGTAGCTGACCGCCTCCATCAGCCCGTCGGCGTACAACTGCGAGAGCACGGGGCTCATGCCGTGGTAGCGTAAGCCGCCCGCGTGGCCCGGCGCGGGGATGAAGTCATGGCCGAGCGTGTACATCTTCGCCATCGGACAGACCCGGCCCGTGTCCGCGAAATCGTAAGCGTATTTGCCGCGCGTGAGGGAGGGGCAGCTGGCCGGTTCCACCGCGATGAAGCGGTAGTCCTTTTCGCCGCGCAGTTTTTCGCCCATGAAGGGAGAGATCAGGCCGCCCAGGTTAGAGCCGCCGCCGGCACAGCCGATGATGATGTCCGGCTCAATGCCGTATTTTTTGCAGGCCGTATGCGTCTCCATGCCGATGATGGACTGGTGCAGGAGCACCTGATTTAAGACGCTGCCCAGCACGTAGCGGTAGCCTTCCTTGCCCGTCGCGACTTCCACGGCTTCGGAGATCGCGCAGCCCAGGGAACCCGTGGTGCCCGGATGCTCCGCGTTGATCTTTCTGCCGACTTCCGTGTCCATGGAGGGCGAAGGCGTCACCGTCGCGCCGTAGGTGCGCATGACCTCGCGGCGGAAGGGCTTCTGCTCATAGCTGACCTTCACCATGTAGACGAGGCAGTCCAGGCCGAAGAAGGCGCAGGCCATGGAAAGCGCCGTGCCCCACTGTCCGGCACCGGTCTCCGTCGTCACACCGGTCAGGCCCTGCTCCTTGGCGTAATAAGCCTGCGCGATCGCGGAGTTCAGCTTGTGCGAGCCGGAGGTGTTGTTGCCCTCGAACTTGTAGTAAATCTTGGCCGGCGTGCCCAGCGCCTTTTCCAGGAAGGTCGCGTGGACGAGCGGCGCGGGGCGGTACATCCGGTAAAAGTCCAGGACGGGCTGCGGGATGTCGATCATCTGCGTGGTCTCGTCCAGCTCCTGTTTCACCAGCTCCTTGCAGAAGATCGGCTCCATCTGCTCCGCCGTGAGCGGTTCGCGCGTGCCGGGGTGAATCAGCGGCGCGGGCTTGTTCTTCATGTCCGCCCGCAGATTGTACCACTGCTTCGGAATCTCATGCTCTTCGAGGTAAATCTTGTAGGGAATGTCTTTGCTCATATCGGGCTCCTTTCCGCACGTTGCACGTGCTTTGCGTGTACGGGAGGGAAAATAAAAAATCCCATCCCTGCGTCTGAAGTTCGCTGGGACAGGATCCTGAATTCGATATCCTGCGGTGCCACCCGGCTTGGTGCGCGTTCCTTTGCGTCACCCCCTCAGTACATACGGCGAAAACTGTTTTCGCGATATGCCGGTTCCGGTTACGGGGAACCACTCCGTCTCGCATACTGCGGCGCGCCGCGCCGGTTCTGTTCGCCCTCGGAAGTCCATTCATCTTTGCTTTTCCTGCCGCGCTCGCACCGTCCGCGGCTCGCTCCCATGAACCTTTACAAAGACTACTCACTCTTCCTCATCGGTTTTCAAAAGTTATACCACGAAGCCCGTGGCGATGTCAAGATTTTTTTCGCGCAAATTTGACGAGGGCCTGCGTTTTGGGTAAGATTTTGCTAAGGAAAAAGCGACAAAGCGCGGAGCGGCGCGTGTACAGGGGGAGCTATGGAATACAGAACGGAACATGACTCGATGGGGGAAATGCAGATTCCCGCGGACAAATACTGGGGCGCGCAGACACAGCGCAGCGTGGAGAACTTCCCGATCGGCAGGGGCGTCGAAACCATGCCCGCGGAAATCATCCGCGCCTTCGGCATTTTGAAGGAAGCGGCGGCTTACGCCAATCACGCGCTGCGGCCGGAGAAGATGGATGAGCGGAAGCGTGATCTGATCGCACAGGCGGCAGGCGAGATTCGCGACGGGAAGCTGTCGGAGCACTTTCCGCTGGTCGTGTGGCAGACCGGCAGCGGCACGCAGTCCAACATGAATGTGAATGAGGTGATCGCGGCGTACGGGAACGTGCAGGCGGGCGAGAAGCTGCTGCATCCCAACGATGACGTCAACATGAGCCAGTCTTCCAATGACACCTTCCCGGCGGCGCTGCATATCGCCGCGGCAGAGGCGCTGGAGGACAGGCTGTTGCCCGCCGCGGAAGAACTGATCCGCTGCTTTCTCCGCCTGGAAAAAGAACATGAGGGCATCGTCAAAACCGGCAGGACCCACCTGCAGGATGCGGTGCCGATCGCCTTTTCGCAGGAGATCAGCGGCTGGCGTTCCTCTTTGGAGCGGGACTGCGAAATGCTGCGGCTTGCGGCGGAACCCCTGAAGGAGTTGGCGCTGGGCGGAACCGCCGTCGGCACCGGACTCAACGCGCCCGAAGGCTTTGCGGAACGCGTCGCGAAAGAGATCGCGGAGCGGACGGGCAAGGCGTTCCGGACGGCGGAAAACAAGTTCCATGCGCTGAGCAGCCGCGACGAAATCGTCTTTGCGCACGGTGCGGTGAAGGCACTCGCCGCGGACATGATGAAGATTGCCAACGATGTGCGCTGGCTGGCTTCCGGCCCGCGCTGCGGTCTTTCCGAGATCCGCATTCCGGAAAACGAACCGGGCAGCTCCATCATGCCGGGCAAGGTCAATCCCACGCAATGCGAGCAGGTGACGATGGTCGCCGTGCAGGTCATGGGCAACGACACGGCCATCGGCATCGCCGCTTCCCAGGGCAACTTTGAACTGAATGTCTTTCTGCCCGTGATCGCCTATAACTTTCTGCAGTCCGTGCGGCTGCTGTCGGAATCCGTTGTTTCTTTCACGAAACACTGCGCGGAAGGCATCACCGCCGACCGCGATGTCATGAAACAGAATCTGGAGCGTTCGCTGATGACCGTGACGGCGCTGAACCCCCACATCGGTTACGAAAACGCCGCAAAGACGGCGAAGCTCGCCTATGCGGAGAACATTTCCCTGAAGGAAGCCTGCCTCCGCCTGGGTTTCCTCACGGCGGAACGCTTCGACGAACTCTTCCACCCGGAGGAGATGGTGTGAGGGTTTTGCAAAAAAAGGGGATTTTGAGCATGAAACGTAGTTCGATGGAAAATGAAATCCACACATCCCGCTTGATCTTGCGGAAACTCAAAGAAACAGATGCGGACGCGGTGTTTTTGTGGGGAAGCGATCCTGTGGTAAATCAGTACATGATTTATCCCTTATACAAAAACGTGGAAGATGTCAGGACCTGGCTGCGCAGTCTTGACCCGGATGACCCGGATAATTTTGACATGGGCTTTGTCCTGAAGGAGACGGGAGAGCTGATCGGCAGCGGCGGACTCGTATACCATCCGAAACGCGATGCCTGGATCGTGGGCTATAACCTCCGCGCAGATCAGTGGGGCAGGGGCTATGTTGTCGAGGCCATAGAGGCACTGTTGGCGCATATCGAAAAAACGCGTCCGATTCACCGCATGGAAGCCACCATCGCAAAAGACAATCCGAACAGTATTCGTGTCGCGGAAAAACTTGGCATGACCTATGTCGAAGATACAAGCTTTGACAAGCTTGACGGAAGCAAAACCTTCCACGCGGGCTTATACCGCAGGGAGTTCGCACAGGGCTAAAGAGAAAGATGTTTCCTTCTCTCGTTCATCGCGGACAGGACGCGTTGCGGAATCATCGAGACCACCATGGTCATATCTACCTGACTGCTGTTGTCGATGCACTGATCCCAGAATTCAAGATGCCTTTTATCGATCCATGATTCTGACTGCGCCACAGTCTGACCGCCTTCACTCTGGATGGAGTACCAGTACAGGTACTCCGCGTCCCCGCTCTTTTCTCTGAAGATTGTCTCAACATGCATTCGCTCTCCGTCCAAGGTCAAAAGTACATCAGACATGTTTTCATTCAAAAATGCCATCCACTCATCAACGGTTTTTGACCGGCCTTCTTTCACGCGAAACCTGGACAATTCAATATTCATATTTTGCCACCTCAGTGTTTTTGCAATCAGGTTATCTTGCCGTGTCCCTGCGTCATTTGACGCGCCAATATCCTTTTGCGTCACGCGCAAGCAGTTGTTCCGCGATCATATCGCGACGGATGGTGCAAAAATCATCGTGGAAATCCGCGATGATGATATTCACTTCCCGCTCCGAATAGATTCTGTCGTAAGCGAATGACCCGACAATATCTTCCAGAATAATCCGCTTTTTTTTGCGTTGCGCGGGAATGATTTTCAGTTTGCCATCTTCAAAAAACGAGTCAATTACTTTTTGACGATATGCCGCGTCACGCTTTGCCTGCAGGAAGGATTCGGCGGACTCTTCCTGTAGGATGTCCAGCAAACTGACCTCAAAGACATCCTTATTGAGCGAATACATGGTATAGTACTGGCTGCGGTAGGAACGGACGGTTCCGGCATCTGACAGCTTTTTCAAATGAAATGAAACGGTAGGCGCGGAAATGCCGAGGCGTTCGGCAAGGCGCTCAACATACATATCTTCTTTCGCCAGCGATTTTAAGATTTGCAGGCGCGACTTGTCTGACATGCACTTAAAAAGCCGTATCACCTCTGCCTCTGTCAACGCCACAAGTTTTTGTTTCATTTCGCAAGCACCTCTCATCGATTTTGATTATACTACCGCAAAATCAGAGCTGTCAATCTATATTTATATATATCTAACTAAATGAAGGGAGAGGGGGGTATGTTGCAATATCGTTTATTCGATCTTGGTGGTGAGAAAAGACTCCATCCACGCCGCCTATAAAGCAGTGGTGTCGTGGTTGGAAAACGATGATACGGCAGATTAAAGCTTGCGTGTCAGATACGCGTACAGCGCTTCCATATCATCCACGATCACGTCCGCGCCGGCCGCGGCCAGCTCACCTTCCGGAGCGTAGCCCCAGGACGCGCCGATCGTAAAAAGACCGTTTTTCTTTCCGCCTTCGATGTCATGCTTCCGGTCGCCGATCATAACGGCACGGGTGCGGATCTCATCCTTGCTCTTATTCTCCCGCTCCGCAAAAATCCGCAGCGTTTCGTCAATCACGCCTTCCTTGGTATAGAGCTTTCCGGCGTCCGTCCCGCAGACCACCGGAGAAAAGTATTCGTTGATGTCAAAATGCCGCAGGACGATATCGACCATCTGCTGCGGCTTGCTGGAGGAAATCGACATCTGAAATCCCTTTTCCTTCAGCCTGCCGAGCACCTCCTTCACCCGCGGATAAAGATCGTTTTCATAGACACCCGTGACGTGGTAATACGCCCGATATGCCTCCACGGCTTCTTCCGCCTGCGCTTCTTCCATGTCGAAGAATCGCATGAAGCTGTCCTTCAGCGGCGGCCCCAGAAAAACAGAAAGCGACTTTTCATCCGGAATGTCAATTTGAAAGTGCCGCAGCGCAGCCTTTACGCCGTTAATCACGCCTCGCCCGGATTCCGTCAGCGTCCCGTCAAGATCGAATAAAAGGTATTGCAGCATACGAAAAACCCCCGCAAGTCAAGAATATTATCCTGTCACAGTATAGCACGCGCGTTGGAAAAACAAAAGACGGCAGAAGGGCTGCGCGTGCTCGGTCAGGGGAGTTGAAGGCGCAGCGTGTCGTGTGTTCTTGTGACGAGAAGTCCACCGGGAAGAGAGAGAGAGGCTTTGCCGTTGTCGCTGTGTACAAGCGCCAGCACATCGCTGATGTGGGTGCGTGTGATGTCCTTTGCGCCGCAGGGCGTGTCGCTAAGAAACAGGCGGAGGATTTCTCCCTGCAGGAAGGGATCTTCCTGCCGCAGTGCGCGGACGCTGAGGGCGGAAGCTGCGTGATCCGTCTCGGCAGCAGGAGAAGCTGCGGGATTCGTTTCGGCGGCAGGGAAAGGAGCCTCGTGTGCTCCGGCAGCGGAAGCGGGAGGTGCGCACTCTCCGGCAGCAGGAGCCGGGGGCAGTTTGCAGCGGGCAAGCCCTTCTTTCGCCTGTGTATCAAGATAGCGCACGAGCAAGCGGAGTTCTTCCGCGTTTTCCGTGAGGTGAAGGACGGATTGCGCGTTGATCTTTTCCTTCGCCAGCGGCAGAAGCTCGTGACGGATGGCGTTACGCGCGAAGGCCGTGTCGGTGTTGGTTTCATCCGTAACAAATGAAAGATTGTGCTTCCTGTTGTAGGCCTCGATTTCCGCGCGGGTCACGGAGAGCAGCGGGCGCAAAATAAGCGGCTGTGCGGGCGGCTCGTCCCCGACGGAGGACAGGCAGGCAGAGCGCGATGGCGCAGTCGGGGGGATGTCATCGGGGAATGCCGCAACATCCACGTTCACGGAGGATGCCGATGACGCAATATTGCGCACCGCGGGGATGCCGGCGAAGGTGCGGATGCCGCCGCCGCGGAACAGATTCAGAAGGACGGTCTCCGCGTTGTCCTCCGCGT
>JAFZLB010000016.1 GCA_017551665.1 Lachnospiraceae bacterium | reverse complement strand
GAATACCTCACGCCAAGGCAGAGAAGACGTGCCGAGCGTGCGCGCCGGAAGGCGGAGAAGCGCGAGAGAAAACGTCTCCGGAAGCTGGGACTTCTGTATGAGGAAGACGAAGAGGAAGAAGAAGAAGCGGCGGAGGAAGAATACGTTGAAGAAACGGAAGAATACGCGGAAGAAGAGGTAGAGGAAGAAGAGAGCGCGGAAGAGGAATAAGAAGCGGAAGAAGAAGAAACAGAAGAAGAAAGCGAAGAAGAAGACACAGAAGAATCCGAAGAAGAAGAGGAAGAGACAGAAGAGGATTCTTCGGAAGAAGAAGACGAAGCGGAAGAAAGCGAAGAAGATTCCGCTGAAGAGGAAGACGCTGACGAAGAGAAAGAGGAAGAAGAATCCGCCGAAGAAGAAACCGAAGACAGCAAAGACAAGAAAGCCGGCGTAGCGGCTGATAAGAAGAAAGCAGAAGCCGAGGACACAGCCGCCGCGGAACCCGCGGAAGAGACGGAAGCAGTCGCGGCCACGGGCAATCCCGTCGACGCCATGACGGAGAAGGAAAAGGAACTCTACGGTCCGCTGCTGCATAATCCGGGGATCAGCCGGCGCATTTTCGCGGCGGTGGATCTGCTCAGAGGCAAGAGCATGAGCGGTGTGATCGTCACGGCCACGGATGAAGAGAAGGCGCTGAATGTGGCGAAGGGACTGATCCGCAGCGCCACCCGCGATGACAAGAGCTTCTCCGGCAGAGTCGCGAAGGCGAAGGGCGAATCGCTGACGCCGCAGGGACTGCCGGGCGTCTTCGAAAAGATCAAAAACGGCGCGATGATCGTGACCCAGGCTTCCCGCCTGGAACCGGAAACGGCGAAGGTATTGGCGGAGCAGGCGAAGGCACATGAGAAGGACGCGATGCTGTTGCTGCTGGATACGGACAAGCGGATGCGCGTGCTGTTGCATGACAATCCGGAGCTCGCCGAGGTCTTTTCGCATCAGGTCGACATCGAAAACGCGGACGAGGATTCCCTTGTGGCTTTTGGCAGGGAATATGCCAGGGAGCGGGAATACTCCATCGATGATCTCGGACTGTTGGCGCTGCACACCAGAATCCAGTCCCTCTCGACTTACGAGTACGAGGTGACGACGGACGATGTCAGAAAGATCATCGACGAGGCAATCGAAAACAGCGAAAAGCACGGCCTGGGACACTTTATGGATGTGCTGCGCCGCAAGCGCTATGATGACGAGGACATGATTATTCTCAGGGAAAAAGACTTTTTGGAATAGGAAACGGAGACCACCTGCATGGCGGATGAAAAAAGAGTATTTCTCTCAAGCGACGATGCTTATCTTTTCGGACAGGGGACGCACTACGACATTTACAAAAAATTAGGCGCGCATCCTTCCGTCGAAAAAAACAAGAAGGGATATTTCTTCGGCGTCTGGGCACCGAACGCGACGGCCGTGCATGTGACCGGCAGCTTCAATGACTGGAACGAGGAGAGTCATCCGCTGCAACGCATGGAGGAATGCGGCATCTGGACCGCCTTTTATCCCGGCATCAAGGAAAACGAACTTTACAAATTCCTGATCACCACGCAGAGCGGGGAAAAGATTTACAAGGCGGATCCCTTCGCGAATTACGCGGAGCTGCGCCCCGGCACGGCATCGAAGACGACGGATCTTTCCGGCTTCCGCTGGACGGACAAGTCTTATTACGACGGCCTGAAGAAAAAGGATTCGAACCGCCTGCCCGTGGCCATCTACGAATGCCACATCGGCAGCTGGATGAAGCATCCGGACGGCACGGAGGACGGCTTTTATTCGTATCGCGAATTCGCCGACCGTCTCGTGAAATATCTCAAGGAAATGCAGTACACGCATATCGAGCTCATGGGCATTGCGGAGCATCCCTTCGACGGGTCCTGGGGCTATCAGGTGACGGGCTACTACGCCCCGACCTCCCGCTACGGAACGCCGAAGGATTTCATGTATCTGGTGAACCTGATGCATAAGCATGACATCGGCGTGATTCTGGACTGGGTGCCGGCGCATTTTTGTCCGGACGCGCACGGTCTGGCGCGCTTTGACGGCAACTGCATTTTCGAAGACCCGGATCCCAGAAAGGGAGAGCATCCCGACTGGGGCACACGCATTTTCAACTTCGAGAAAAACGAGGTACGCAATTACCTGATCGCGAACGCCCTTTACTGGATTAAGGAGTTTCATATCGACGGTCTCAGGGTGGACGCGGTGGCCTCCATGCTGTACTTAGATTACGGCAAGCAGGACGGACAGTGGGTGGCGAACAAATACGGCGGCAAGGAAAACCTGGACGCCATCGCCTTTTTCAGGCACTTAAACAGCGTCGTCCGCGGGACTTACCCGAACGTGCTGATGATTGCGGAGGAATCCACGGCCTGGCCGGGCATCACGGCCCCGCTGGAAAAAGACGGTCTGTACTTCACCTTCAAGTGGAACATGGGATGGATGCATGACTTCTGTGATTACATGAAGCTGGATCCCTATTTCCGCCGCGGTGCGCACAACATGCTGACCTTCGCCATGAGCTACAATGAAGCGGAGAATTACATTCTGCCGCTCTCGCATGACGAGGTCGTGCATCTGAAATGCTCCATGCTCGAAAAAATGCCGGGCTTCCGCGTGGACAAATTCGCGAATCTCCGCGCGGGCTACACCTTCATGTTCGGCCACGCCGGCAAGAAGCTGCTCTTTATGGGACAGGAATTCGCGCAGTCGCGGGAGTGGTCCGAAAAGCGGGAGCTGGATTGGTTCCTTTTGGAAGACCCGCTGCATGCCGGCATGAAGAACTATGTGCGGGATCTCTTGAAGATCTACCGCAAGTATCCGTCCATGTATCTGCATGACAACAGCTGGCAGGGCTTTGAGTGGATCAACGCCGACGACGGTGACCGCAGCATTTACAGCTTCTTCCGCAAGGACGGCACGGGCAAGGGGGATCTGCTCTTTGTCATCAACATGACGCCGATGCAGCGCGAGGCTTTTCGTGTCGGCGTGCCGCGCGAGGGCACATATACGAAGCTTTTGGATTCTTCGGAGGAACAGTACGGCGGTTCGGCCGGCGGGGGCGTCCCTTCCAAAATCAAATCCGTCCCCGGTCTTTGTGATTACCGGGATCATTCCATCGGCTTCGATCTTCCGCCTTATGCCGCGCTGGTCTTTCTGATTCCGAAGGCTCCGGCCGGTCCCTTAAAGAAGGCGAAGTAAGGAGAAGGCAGGGACTGGGGGAGTTCATGCAGACAGGTCTCGAACAGGCGAAAAAAATGACCGTCGGCTTTATCGGCCTCGGCTTCATGGGGGGCAGCATCGCAAAGGCGCTGAAATCGCGCCTCGGGGTGCGCGTTGTTGCCTATGACACGAACGAGCAGGTGCTGCTGACGGCAAGGCACAATGACATTGCGGACGAAACGGTCTCCGAAATCGGAGAGGCCTTCCGGCAATGCGACATCGTCTATCTGACCGCACCCGCTTCCCATAATCTTTTCAATATGCGCATTGTGCTGCCCTTTCTTTCCCCGGACGCGATTCTGACGGATGTCTCCGGGGTCAAGCAGCCGGTGCACCGCCTGGCGGAGGACGCGCGGGCGGGCATGCGCTTTGTCGGCGGTCATCCCATGACGGAAAAGGAACGCGCCGGACTGCAGTATGCGGAGGCTTCTTTGTTGCAGGGCATCCGCTATGTGCTGACCACATCCGCCCGGACGGACGGGCTGCGGGTGGAGCGCATGAAGCAGATCATCACGGCCATGGGCGCGGTGCCCGTTGTCATGCGCCCGGAGGAGCATGACCGTGCCGTTGCCGCCGTTTCCCATCTGCCGCATATCGTCAGCGCGGCGCTGCTCGGGATTGTCGCGGAGAACGATGACCCGAAGGCCACGATGCGCATGCTTTCCGAAGGCGGCTTCAAGCAACTGACGAAAATTTCCTCTTCGCCGCCGGAGATGTGGCGGCAGATCACGCTTTTGAACGCGCCGCAGATTTCCCTTCTGCTGGAGCAGCTCATTCATAAACTGCAGCAGACGCAAAAGAGCCTGAACCGTTCCGATCAGGACGCTTTGATGCGTTTCTTCGAAGAAGCCCGTGATTACCGGGATACCATGGAAGGAGACTGAACGCTTGAAACTGCACCCTTCCGCCCGCGCGCTGCGCGGCAAGCTCCGTGTTCCCGGAGACAAATCGATTTCCCACCGCGCGGTGTTCCTCGGCGCCCTTTCCAAGGGCGTGACGGAGGTGTCCGGTTTTTTGTACGGCGCGGACTGCCTCGCGACGATCGACTGCTTCCGCAGGCTCGGCGTGCGGATCGAAGACGCCCGCCGCAAGACGGACGGTGCGCAGGTGCTTCAGATCGAGGGCAAGGGCATCTTCGCGCTGGATACGCCCTTCGGCGAACTGAACGCCGGCAACAGCGGCACCACCGCGAGACTCTTAACCGGCATCCTCGCGGCGCAGGCCTTCACGAGCATTGTCACGGGGGACGCGTCTCTTTGCAGTCGCCCGATGAAACGTGTGACGGAGCCGCTGTCGCAGATGGGGGCTGTCATGGAAAGTGTGAATGGAAACGACTGCTGTCCGCTGCGGATTCACGGCACAAGGCTGCACGCGGCGGATCTCCGTCTGCCGGTGGCCAGCGCACAGGTGAAAAGCGCGCTGCTCTTTGCGGCGCTCTATGCCGACGCGCCGACGACCGTGCGTGAGACGCTTCCGTCCAGAGACCATACCGAGCGGATGCTGAAGCATTTCGGCGCGGATCTCGTCATACAGGACGAGCCCGCGGTTTCGCCCTGTGCCAAAAGCATCCGGCTGACGCCGGGCGCCTTGCTGCGTGCACAGAAGATTCATGTTCCGGCGGATCTTTCCTCCGCGGCCTTCCTGATGGCGGCCGCCGTTTTGGTGCCGGAAAGCGAAGTGCTGTTTCGGGAAGTCGGCATCAACCCGACGCGCACGGGCTTTTTGCATGTGCTGGAAGCCTACGGTGCGGATACGGAGATGTCCAATATCCGGGACACGACGGAACCGTACGCGGATATTCTGGTGCGGTCCTCGAAGCTGGTCTGCCCGGAGGGACGCCTGGTGATCGAGGGAGAGATCATTCCGACACTCATTGACGAGCTGCCGGTGATTGCCGTTCTCGCGGCCTTCGCGGAGGGCGAGACCGTGATTAAACAGGCGGGAGAGCTGCGCGTCAAGGAGTCTGACCGCATCAGCCTGTTGGTCAGGAATTTAAGGGAAATGGGCGCGGATGTGGAGGAAACCATGGACGGCATGGTCATCCGCGGCGGGACAACGCTGCACGGCGCACATATCAAAACCCACGGAGATCACAGGATCGCCATGGGTTTTGCGGTTGCCGCGCTTGCCGCGGAAGGAGACACCGTTCTGGAAGACGATGCCTGCATCGCGGTTTCTTATCCGGATTTCTTTAAGGATCTCGCGTTGCTGTCTTAGTTGTTCGTATGATCCTGCACGGTCTCATACACGGAGATGCGCTGACGCTCCGCTTCCGGCATGCCGATGAAGACACTGCCGTAGTTGAAGACTTCTTCGTCCCGTTTCTTTTCGCCGCGCACAATCTGGATAAACACATGCAAGACTTCTTTGGTCCAGATCTCCAGGTAGGCTTCGTAGTTATCACCCATCGTCAGATGGCGGTCCGTGATAAAGCCAAGACCGTGACGCGAGCAGTCCACCACTTCGATTGTGACGGATTCCGCGTCCGCGCCGCCGCCCAGCGGCTTCATGATGAGCTTGCCGCCCATCTCCAGTCGTTTGCTTTTGCGTCTTTCCTGCATAAGTATCACCTCCGGCTATTATCTTACCGTATCTTCCGGGGAAATACAAGCGTTTACGACAGATGTTACAGTGTGCCGCGACGGAAGGTATGGAAAAGGTCAATGACCTTTGCTATAATAAGAACAGTGTGCTTTAGACAGGAAAGGTTTGGGAGAACAATATGGCAGAGTATAATTCACAGCCCGTCAATATGGAGGACGTGGAACGCAAACTGAGAGAGGCGGAGGAACGGCTGGCCAAGGCAAGAGCGATGCAGGCGGGCGGGACGGCCGCGCCTGCACAGCCGGTGACACCCGCACAGCCGGTACAGCCTGCACAGCCGGTACCGCCTGCACCGCAGTCCGCAATCGAAGCATTGCAGGCAGCACAGGCCCCGGCACCCG
>JAFZLB010000003.1 GCA_017551665.1 Lachnospiraceae bacterium | reverse complement strand
TGAAAAAGATCCTGTCCCTGGTTTTGGACCTGATGATGGCGGCGGGCTGCCTGGCGTTCGCCATGGCGGAAGATGAAATCACCCTGGACGTGATCATTTGCCAGTACGGTCCCAACACGCAGGACTGGTTCCTTGGCACGGGCATGAACGGCACGAATTTCGTGGACAAGTTTGAGTCCGAAAACCCGGGCGTCAAGCTGAATCTCGAAGTCGTATCCTGGAACGATGTGTACACCGTCGTGGATACGCGCATCGCCAACAACAACGCACCGGACATTCTGAACATCGACGTCTTCGCGAATTACGCGGCGGACGGTCTGCTGATGCCGGTGTCCGATTACTGCCCGGATGATCTGTATAATGACTTCTTCCCGTCCTTCATCGAGCAGTCCGTGATGAACGGCACGGTCTGGGCGGTGCCGGATCTGGCGAGTGCCCGCGCGATGTTCTACAACGTGGACATGTTTGAGGAAGCCGAAGTGGAAGTGCCGACGACCTGGGCGGAGCTCGAAGACGCCTGCCAGGCCATCCTTGACTACTACGGCGGCGAAGTGTATCCCTGGGGCGTTGACATGACGACGGACGAAGGCCAGGCAGCCTTTGCGTATTACGTCTGGGGCAACGGCGGCGGCTTTGTGGACGCCAACGGCGACTGGGCGGTCAACTCCGATGAAAACGTCGAGGCGATCGAATTCGCGCTCGGCCTCGTGGAAAAAGGCTTCACGAACCCGCTCCCTGCCACGCAGACCCGTTATGACCTTCAGGATATGTTCGCGGCCGGCAAGATGGCAATGCTGATCGCTCCGAACCAGCTGCCGACCTACGTCGCGGACAAGGGCGGTGACATCAACATGGCAACGGCCGGAATCCCCGCGGCAGAGGGCAAGACATCCTCTTCCGTCGGCGTCATGGACCGCGTCATGGCCTTCAAGGATGACAGTGCGCCGGATCAGGCCGCACGCAACGAAGCCATCGGCAAGTTCCTGAAGTTCTTCTATGATCCGGAAAACTATGTGGGCTGGGTCAGCATGGAAGGCTTCCTGCCGGCGGTCAATTCCGCGGTCGAAGCGCTGGTTGCTGCAGATCCTTCCTTTGAGGCATGGCTCGATGTTCTGGGCGGCTGCCAGTTCTATCCGGTCGCGAAGGACGAATGGGATCAGGTCAAGCAGGGCGTCATCAACGCGGAACAGAAAGCGCTGACGGGCGCCGACATCCGTGCGGAGCTGGATGCGCTGCAGGATGAACTGACGCAGTAAGATTGTAAACCGACGCGGGCCCGGTTCTTTCCCGGAGCCGGGTCCGCATTTTTGCAGGAAGACAAAGGAACGGAATATGAAGGGAATCCGCACACGCCACAAATGGGAACCGTATGTCTGGCTTTTGCCGAGCATCCTTCTGATCGCGATCTTCGTGATCTTTCCGATTCTCATGGTCTTCCGTCTGTCTTTCAGTGAGATTTCCAAGTCCGGCGTCGTCGGCGATTTCATCGGCTTTCAGAATTACATCGACGCGGTGAATCTGCCGGCCTTCAAGACCGTGATGCTCAACACCTTCTGGTGGGTGATTTCGGTGGTCGGCATTTCCACGCTGCTCGGCTTCATCATCGCGATGGCGCTGAATCAGAAATTTCACGGAAGAAAAATCGCCCGCAGCATTCTGGTGCTGCCCTGGGCGACCTCCCTTGTCATCCAGGCCTCCGTCTGGAATTACATCATCAAGTATGAATACGGAAATCTGAACAATGTGCTGCTGAATACGGGCGTCATCGACCAGGCGGTGAACTTCCGCTCTTCCTTCCGGATTGAGTTTCTCTGGGAATGTACGGTCGGTATTTTTGTGACGATTCCCTTCGTGACCTTCTGTGTCCTCGCGGGCTTACAGTCCATCGACAATGAGTTGTATGAGGCGGCGATCGTGGACGGCGCGGGCTTCTGGCAGAAGCTTCGCATGATCACGATACCGCTGGTCAAGCCGGCGCTGACGGTGAGCACGGTGTTGAACATCATCTACGTGTTCAACTCCTTCCCGATCATTTATACGATGACGAAGGGCGCACCCGCCAACCAGACGGACACGATGATCACGTATCTCTACATGCTCAGTTTCTATGACCGCAAAAAGGGACCGGCAACGGCGCTGTCCGTCATCGGCTTTCTGATTTTGTGTCTCTGCGCGGGACTCTATATGCGTTTTGTGATGCGCGGTGAGGAGGAAGCATGACGGAAACCGCGCGCCAAAACCGCATCGCCATGATCCTTGTGCTCCTTGCGACGGTGCTCTTTCTGGCCGTCTGCACGATGCCGCTGTATTATTTCAACGTGACCGTGCATACGCAGAAATCGCCGAACACCTTTGTGGGAGACGAAAAATACACGGAGACGCGTGCGGAGGTGGAGCAGATCGCCGAGGGCTTCCGTGCGGAGGGCATGGAAGCGGAGATTCGCGAGGAAGTCACGGAACGCACGAATTCCAAGGGAGAGACGACTTCTCTTGTGACCTTTACGGTGGAGCAGACGCTCGCGAAGAACCTCTGGTCCTTCCCGGGTTCGTCGCTTTCTTCCGCGCACATCTTCCGCCTGCTGCTCGTCCTTGTGATTATAGGCGGCTTTGCGGCGATGCTCGGCACGCGGAAATCCTTCGGTGCCGCCGTCAGGGATCTGCCGAAGCGCGACAGACGGCTCCGCAGTATCACGCCTTACGCGGCATTTGTGGCGGCGATTCTGGTCGTCGTTTTCGTGCTGGCAAATAACGTTGTCTTTTCGCGGACGCTTTCGCTGTATCAGGGCGGACATCTGACGGAGGGCAAGGAAGAGTACTATGCCGCCCTCGCGCGCTTTCTGATGGGATCGTCCGCCGCGGAAAACGCGGAGAGCCTGTTGCAGCATCTGAGCTTTGAGAAATCCAACATGATCTGGCTGCTGGTACCGGCCTGTGTGATTCTGCTGATCGCCGGACTGATGCTGCGTTACGGCCAGATCAAAAACACCCTGCTGAAGATGCTGCTGATTCTCTTTGTGGTGGGTGTGTGTCTCATCACGTTGTATCCGTATTACGTCATGCTGATTACGGCCTTCCGCTCCAACCAGGAAACAACGGACATGTATTTCCTGCATCTTCTGCCGACGGAGTGGAAGTGGGAGAATCTGACGGACATTGTCCGCAAGGGTGTGCCGCGTTATCTGCTGAACTCCGTCATGGTGGCGGGCGGCGCGACGTTGATTGCCATGCTCTGCGGCATTCCGGCGGCCTACGCGATGGCACGCATGGATTTCAAAGGAAAGAAGGCCTTCCTCGGCTTCGTCATCATGAGCCAGATGTTTTCGCCGGTGGTGCTTCTCATCGGTATCGCGCAGCTGATGAGCACGCTGCACTTAAACGATTCCGTCTGGGGACTGATGCTCATCAACGCGGCTTTCAATCAGGCCTTCGCGATCTGGCTGCTGCGCGGCACCTTTGTCGCCATCTCGCCGGAGATGGAGCAGGCGGCGCTGATTGACGGCTGCGGCACGGTCGGGGCGCTGACAAAGGTCCTGTTGCCGGTGTCCGCGCCGGGCATTGTGACGGCGTTGATTTTCGTCTTTATCAATTCCTGGAATGAATACACGATCTCGACGGTGCTGATTTCGACGGCCTCGAACCGCCCGATCACCGTCGGTATCACACAGTTCTCTTCCTTCAACATGATCGAGTGGCAGTATCTCTTTGCCGCCTCGCTGCTTGCGACGGTGCCTGTGGTCATTCTCTTCATGGCCATCGAAAAGCACCTGACCGCGGGCTTAACCAGCGGCGGCGTCAAGGGCTGAGCGTTCGGACGTTTTCTTACAGATAAGCGGAGACCGCGTCACACATTTCGTCCCAATGCGCTTCGAATTCTTTCAGGAGTTTGATCTGCGTGCGTGCGCGGTAAAGATTCTGTTTCGGATAGTGACTCACGTAGTAGACATCCCCGGCGATGTAATCCCCTAAAATGCGGATGCCGTTTTCGAGTGTCATAAGCTTCGCGCCGAGCGGCAGCGTTTCGATTTCTTTTTTTGTCAGGCTGCCGCAGGATTGCAGGAAGCCTTCCGTAAAGGAGTTCACAAGTTCCATGTTGAGCGTCACTTTGGACAGATCCGGTTCGTCTTCCTTTGCGCCGCAGGCCCCGGAGCGGATGGCTTCGCCGTAGTCAAAGGCGGTCAGGCCGGGCATCACGGTATCCAGATCAATGACACAGAGCGCTTCGTGGGTGTTGCTGTCGAGCAGCACGTTGCTGATTTTGGCGTCGTTGTGCGCGACGCGCAGCGGGAGTTCTCCGGCGTCCAAAAGCGACTGCAGCGCAGCGCCGTCGCCTTCCAACGAGAGCAGGAAGTCCACATCCTCTTGGACTTCGGCAAGACGTCCGGCAGGGTCTTCTTCGATCACGCGATGAAACTGCGCAAAGCGCCCCGGCGTGTGATGGAAGCCGGGAATCACCTCGCAGAGCGTCTCCGCGGGGAAATCGCCGAGCAGATGCTGAAAGCGTCCGATGGCGACGGCGGCCTCGTAAAAGTCCTTCGTGTTTTCCAGCATCGGCAGGCAGACGCTGTTTTCGATAAAGACAAGCATGCGCCAGTATGCGCCGTCTTCGTCCCGGACAAAGGACGCACCGTCCTGCGCCGGCACGACGCGCAGCACCTTGCGGGAATCCTGCTCCTTTCCGGACAGATGCTTTGTGACGCGCAGCATGTTGTCCATGAGCCCGGGCACGTCGGGGAACACGGCGGAGGAAACCTGTTGCAGGAGATAGCGCTTTCCGCTGTCCGTTTCCGCCAGGAAGGAATGATTGATGAAGCCGCCCGCGTGGGGCGTGCAGGCAGTCACGCTGCCGTCCGTCCGGAATTGTTCCGCGATCTGTATGGGCTGTTTTGTCATGGAAGGAAACCTCCGTTGCTCGCGCACATGCTATGGTTATAGTATACCACAGGGAAGGGGGAAATCGTGTATAATGGAAGCGGCTTTGTTTGGAAGAAACAGGGAGAGGATTTGACGTGATACGGATTGACGTAACGGATACGCGCGCGCTTTCGGACGCGGCACTGTTTGAACAATGGCTGCGGCGCATGCCCGCGGAGCGGCAGGAAAAAGTGAATGCCATCCGTTTTGAAAAGGGAAAGCGGCTGTCGCTGGCGGCGGGGATGTTGCTGGAGCAGGCCCTGGACGCCGCGCAGGTCACGGACCGGCAGATGGCCTACGGCGAGAACGGCAAGCCGTATCTTACCGCAGCGGAAAACGTCTTTTTTAATTTGTCCCATTCCGGGCACTACGCGGTCTGCGCCCTGTCGTCCCACGACATCGGTGTGGATGTCGAACACTTACGGAAGTTCAGGGAAAACCTGATCCGCAGGGTCTTTCTTCCGGAGGAAGTGTCCCGGATCCGCGAGACATACGACAATCCGGATGAGGGCTTTACCGCGCTCTGGACCGTGAAGGAGAGCGTTATGAAGTTTTTCGGCACGGGCATCCGCCTGATGCCGGAACGCATCCGCGTGGATTCGTTTGCGCCGCTTCGCGTCAGCTGTGAGGATTACGATTGTGCGGCGCTTCGCTTCGCGCAGTACCCTCTGGAAGACGGCGTCCTGACCGCCTGCGCCGCGGAAGGCGAGTTCCCGGAACGCGTTTCGGTGATGTCGTTGTCGTAGGCGGCGGGACGGGCTATGCGCCTGCCCCTACCGTCCTACAACATCTTTTTGATATACAGCCCCGTAAAGGAAGACTTGTGCTTCGCGATTTCCTCCGGGGTGCCGCTGGCCACGAGCGTGCCGCCGCGGGAGCCGCCCTCGGGTCCCAGGTCGATGATGTAATCCGCGCACTTGATGACGTCGAGATTGTGCTCGATCACGATGACGGTGTTGCCGCTGTCCACAAGCTTTTGCAGGATGGTGACCAGACGCTGCACGTCCGCAAAATGCAGACCCGTCGTCGGTTCGTCCAGAATATAGACCGTGCGCCCGGTCGATACCCTGGACAGCTCCGTCGCCAGCTTCACGCGCTGCGCTTCGCCGCCGGAGAGCTCCGTGGACGGCTGCCCCAATTTGATATAGCCAAGACCCACATCATAAAGGGTCTGAATCTTTCTGCGGATGGTCGGCACGTTTTCGAAGAAGGCCAGCGCTTCTTCCACACGCATGTCCAGCACGTCATAGATGTTCTTTCCTTTATAACGCACCTCCAGTGTCTCGCGGTTGTAGCGCTGTCCGTGGCAGACCTCGCAGGGCACGTAGACATCCGGAAGGAAATTCATTTCGATTTTTATTATACCATCCCCGCTGCAGGCTTCGCAACGTCCGCCCTTCACATT
>JAFZLB010000015.1 GCA_017551665.1 Lachnospiraceae bacterium | reverse complement strand
TTCCGGATTGGGATCTTCAAATGCAATTTCCCCGTCTTCCGCGTCCAGCGGTGTCATATCGGAGAACAGCACGCTCTTCCGCTCACGGAAGTAATCCATCGTGCGGTTTTTGGCGATCGTCTTCAGCCAGGGACGGAACTTATTCGCCTCCTGCAGCTGCGTCAGGTTACCGAAAGCCTTCAGATAACTGTCCTGCACAAGATCATGCACCCTGTCCTCATCCTTCACCATGGACTTCACAAGGGCATAGATGCCATCTGACGTCGCGTTGTAGAGCTTCGTCACCGCCTGCCCGTCCTTCGCGATTGCCCTGTCTATCAGTTCTTTCGTAAACGCCTGCTTTTCTCCGCAAACCGTGCAGAACGCCGCGTCATCCGGGATCCGCGTCCCGCAGCTGATACATTTCATGCCTGCTTCCTCTGTTATTCAGAAACTGCTTCGGGAGTACCGGACAGTCACCATAATCACAAGGTTTCTTTCCTCATCAATCCGATAAACAATAGTGAAATTCCCGACTTGCAACTGCCGGTATCCTTTGTTTGCAAACGCACCTGTTTTGCGCAGTGAGCCGCGTCGGGGCATCGTCGACAGCCCCGTCACTGCATCATGTAATTTGTCTGCCAGCTTTTCAGCGGCTCCGATATCCTTGAATTCATCAGCAATGTAACAGTAAATGCTGTCAATATCTTCTGCCGCACGGGGAGAAACGACCACTTTATACTTTTTCAAGCCGTTCCCTCCCGGCATTTTGAAAGACCTTCTCCGCATCAAGAAGCTTTTCGCCCCTTGATATCTGAAGTTCGGACTCTGCGATGGCCTGATCGATTTCTACTGTTGCAGTGATGTCTTCATAAGTTTCAACACTCATGACGACAAGATCGCCATATCCGTTCTTCGTGATAAAAATCGGCTCTCTTTTTGCATGACAGCGCTCAGAGATTTCATTTGTGTTGCGCAGTTCCTTGATTGGCATAATTTGAGGCATAATCATGTTCTCCTTTCTGCGAAAATTATAGCAGAATCATGTTTCATTTTCAATCCGAAGTGTATCACGGAAAAGAACCTCTGCTTCGCGAAGAGCGTATCACGGAGCAGAGGTATTTTTCACTGCTTTTTTCAATCTGCAATCACAATGGAACGTCCGATACACGTTGACCGTCTGATTCTCTTTAATGCAATACGCCGTTCATCAGACGCACCGCCATATAATGGCCATCGCCGTTCTCGTCCCAGCCGTCGATATAAAACCCGATGCGCTGAACACCGGAAACATTTACGGAAACAGAATGTGTCTCCCGATCCTTATGGTCGTACCTCTCCGTGTTTAACACCTCTCCCGTTTCCGCATTGCATATAACAAGATCAAAATCACGATCGGAGCCGCTGTCCACCTCTATATTGGCGTCAAGCGTATGATATCCGCCGCCTAATGCATATTCCAGGTGGCTGCTTTCCGGAATCTGATATAAATTGCAGTGCAACAGGATTCCGCCACTATGGATGACAAGATCCGCATTACTCAATGACCATTTGTCCGGCATGGCCATAAAAAAGTCTTCTTCATTTACGGGGGCATCACGGAAGCAGGCATCAAGGTCTTCCGCAACGAACCAGTCTTTTGTAAATATCATTCCCCAGTCTCTTTCTACAAATACACATAAACCACTGTTTTTGTCAACAGTATACTTGTATTTGAAACGCCGCGCCAGATGCCCGTGATACCGGGATGTGCATGCCACGTCCGTGGAGAAAACGATACTGTCGCTCCTTGTATCTTCGGTGATATTGCCGAAGACATCCACCTGATCAAGGTATTCTTTACACGCATCATAGCTCATACCGGCGCCATCCGCGCATATCCCGCCGGGATACCACACATTTCCGGTTTCCGCATACCCGCCTTCGGCTTCAACCGTAAGAACAATCGTATCCGCAAGAGAGGCTGCGCTTTCTACCGGATTGGCAACTCTGATGGTACACACACTCTTCCCGTCTTTCGACACGTAAACATTCTCATTGGAATTCGCTCCCACCAGCATTGTTGCTTCCTTATCAATCGTATAACGTCCCTTCCCGGCAATCTGCTCCAATAAGTCTCCTGTTGAAATCTCCTCAAAATCCAACACCATATCGTCAATCTGTATGATGCAGTCCGACCAATCCGCTTCCAGCATCCTCGGATCCGCCTCATACTGTACCGCTTCCTCTTTCTTCTCCTCCCCGGAAGCGGAAGGTGTGCTGCCGGCCGGCTGCGTGTTCTGCCCCGCTTCTTCCTTTTCGATCTGCGTGATTTCGTTCTTCAACTCCTTCAGATCTTCATCATCCAGCAAACTGTTCTTCTTCCCCCCGCAGGCGCCAAGTGCGAGTACCATCGCCATCATCAGTGCCGTCATTGCAAATACTTTTCTTTTCATTTTTCCTCCGCCTTTCCCTGTGTTGTTACCGTTTGTGTCTTATGCGCCGTCAGGCGCTGCCGCCTCCTCTTCCCCGCCGTGCAAAAGCTCCAGTATTTTCCGCAGAATCTCCTGCGCGACTTCGGGACGCATTTTGTAAATCTCTGTCAGGTTCTGAAACAATGCTCTGAGTTCGCTGTCTTTCATGCCGACACCTCCCTGCCGCGTCCGCACGGATGCCCTGCTTCCGGCACCCGTGCATCACCTGTCAAGCTTCTTTCCCCGGACGCTCTTATGCCTGCAAACAGGTTTCGCCCGTTTTCCTGCTGTCTGCCATCTGCTTCACCGCGCCCGCAAGGATCACAACGGTGGCAAGGACGAACAGCCAGAAACCGATTGAGCGGCTTGCCATACCCATACCAACGACCGAAATAGACAGGGATGAGATAAAAATCGTCAGTACCGACCAGACCGTCTGAAGGATTGCCAGAACCAGCAGCGCCACGCGTCCGCCCCTGAGTACGGAAAGCACTGCGATCGCAAGACCGGCAATTCCAAGAACCAGGGAAATCATTCCGATGTAGGGAATGCTGAAATGGGAGACAGACTCCGTGTGTCCCCAGGCACTTGCCGTCAAATACGGCAGGAACAGAGAGATGAGCAGCACCAGATAGCCGGCGACCGCAGTGACAGAACCGAGTTTCATTGTGTTTTTCATGATGTTTCTCCTCCTCTTTTGTTTTGTTGCCCTTCCCGGCGGAGCGATTCAGGCTTCCGTCCGGCGGACTTTTTTTGTCATCTGCCTCTTAGACGGAAGCAAAGAGCGGAATATTCTTATGAAAGCATGAATTGATCGGGAATTATCTATAAAGTTCCTCCGCTTCCGCAGCAGGAACGCGGTGTGGAAGCATGCGGGCGGCGATGTTGAGTTTTATTTTAAAACGGTATAAGATGGTATTCGCTTCTTTTTGAACCATTGTAATAGAGAGTATAGGAGAGAACATGCCTGACAATAAACAAAAGACAAAGAAAAACACTGCCGCCAAGAAGATCCTGCCCAGGGATCCGCATGACTTTATCCGCGTGCGCGGCGCGAACGAGAATAATCTGAAAAACCTGGACGTCGATATCCCGCGCGGCACACTGACGGTGCTGACGGGGCTTTCCGGCAGCGGCAAGACCTCTCTCGCCTTTGACACGATTTTCGCGGAGGGACAGCGCCGCTACATGGAATCGCTCTCTTCCTACGCCCGCCAGTTTTTGGGGCAGATGGAAAAGCCGGATGTGGAAAAGATCGAGGGACTGTCGCCGACGATCTCCATCGACCAGAAATCCACGAACCGCAACCCGCGTTCCACCGTCGGCACCGTGACGGAGATTTACGATTATTTCCGCCTGCTCTACGCACGCATCGGCATACCGCACTGCCCCGAATGCGGCAGGGAAATCCGCCGTCAGACGGTGGACGAGATGGCGGACCGCATTCTGGAACTGAAGCCGGATACACGCATCCAGATCCTCGCGCCCATCGTCCGCGGCAAAAAGGGACGTCACGAAAAGGCGCTGGAGCGTGCAAAGCGTGCGGGTTATGTGCGTGTGCGCGTGGACGGTTCGCAGTATGATCTGTCCGAAGAAATCACGCTGGACAAAAACATCAAGCATCAGATCGAGGTCATCGTGGACCGTCTTGTGATCAGAGAGGACGCCGATGCCTCGTTCCGCACGCGTCTTACGGATTCCGTGGAAAGTGCCCTTTCCCTTGCGGAGGGTCTTCTGACGGTTGACGTGATCGACGGGAAGGAGCTCACCTTTTCCCAGAGCTTTGCCTGTCCGGACTGCGGCGTTTCCATTCCGGAAATCGAGCCGCGTTCCTTTTCCTTTAACAATCCCTACGGCGCCTGCCCGGAATGCCTGGGGCTGGGGTACAGCACGGAATTTGACGAGGACCTGCTGATCCCCGACGGGCGGCTTTCGCTGAACGAAGGCGCCATCGTCGTCCCCGGCTGGCAGTCCTCCGCAAAGGACGGCAGCTTCAGCCATGCCCTGCTGGAGGCGCTGGCCAAGGCCTACAAATTCAGTCTGGACACGCCCTACGAAAAGCTGCCGGCGAAGGTGCGGGAGGTCATCATCCGCGGTGCGGACCGCGAGGTTGTCGTGCATTACGAGGGACAGCGCGGCGTCGGCGATTATCCGATGGTCTTTGAGGGGCTCATCGCGAACGTGGAGCAGCGGTACCGCGAGACCTTTTCCGAAACGATGAAACAGGAATATGAGGAATTCATGCGCATCACACCCTGCGAGGCCTGCAAGGGACAGCGCCTGAAGCCGGAATCCCTGGCCGTGACCGTTTCCGGGAAAAACATCTATGACATCACCGCGATGAGCGTGGACGAGCTGACGCGCTATCTGGAAAATCTGAAGCTGACGAAACAGCAGACGCTGATCGGGGAGCAGATCTTAAAGGAAATCCGCGCCCGTGTGGGCTTTCTCGCGGACGTGGGGCTGGACTATCTGACGCTGACCCGCGCAACGGCAACGCTTTCCGGCGGCGAAGCGCAGCGCATCCGCTTAGCGACGCAGATCGGCTCCGGTCTTTGCGGCGTCTGTTATATTCTGGACGAACCCTCCATCGGTCTGCACCAGCGGGACAACGACAAGCTGCTGCATACGCTGAAAAACCTGCGCGATCTCGGCAACACACTGCTCGTTGTGGAGCATGACGAGGACACGATGCGTGCCGCGGATTATATTGTGGACGTGGGTCCTGGGGCCGGCAGCCACGGCGGCGAAGTGGTCGCCTGCGGCACGGCGGAGGAAATTATGAAGGTGAAGGCCTCCGTCACCGGGCAGTATCTTGCCGGAAAGCTGACGATCCCCGTCCCTTCGAAACGCAAGAAGGCCGCGGGATGGCTGACCGTGAAAGGCGCACAGGAAAACAATCTGCAAAAAATCGACGTGAAGTTTCCCGTCGGTGTCTTTACCTGCGTGACGGGCGTTTCCGGGAGCGGAAAGTCTTCGCTTGTCAACGAGATCCTTTACAAGCGTCTCGCAAAGGACTTAAACCGCGCGCGCACCATCCCCGGAAAGCACAAGACCATCACGGGAACGGAGCAGGTGGACAAGGTCATTAACATTGACCAGTCCCCGATC
Organism: Lachnospiraceae bacterium; assembly: GCA_017551665.1. Classification (GTDB taxonomy): domain Bacteria; phylum Bacillota; class Clostridia; order Lachnospirales; family Lachnospiraceae; genus Butyrivibrio. Next base: position 153 of record JAFZLB010000015.1, on the reverse strand, counting down.
GGACGCACACCCCGCTCCAATCCCGCCACCTATACCGGCGTCTTTGACCTCATCCGCACGCTCTTTGCGGGAACGCCGGACGCGAAGGCCAGAGGATATCTGAAGGGACGCTTTTCCTTTAACGTGAAGGGCGGACGCTGCGAAGCCTGTGCC
>JAFZLB010000118.1 GCA_017551665.1 Lachnospiraceae bacterium | reverse complement strand
CGTATATCAGAGTGGCCAATGCCGAGAACTGATAAACATAGCTCTTACCCGATACGTTCAGCAACAACTAAATAATGCGTGTTGATCTTTGTAAATATCCTCTTGACAAAGGTCATTACATATCAGTATGGCGCATCCGTGTGCGCATACCATGTTTTTTCCAAATTGACCTCTCACAGGCTGTCGTCTACGGACTTCAGCGCCTGCGTCAGCCGGAAGATCCCTTCCTTGGTTTCAAAGGGGGTCAGAATCAGAATGACATGCCGTCCTTCGGCACGTTCCGCCTCGAGTTGAAATTCGTTTCTGAGGCGTGCCACGAGCGCCTCCCCGTCCGTGTGCGCGGCGATTTCCTCCGGCAGCATCAGCACGATCTTGCAGGGATCCGGCACCGTCCGTTCATCCGCGATGCGCAGATGCTTCAGCGCACTGCCGCAGGAAAGGATTTCCTTTTTGTAAGAAAGCAGATCGGCAAAACGCACGGCACCGTAGCGGCGGATGTCCTTCATCGCTTCGTCAATCGATGCCATGAGCACGTAAGAGGGCGAAGAGGACTGGAACACGTCGAGATAATGCCGCAGCAGCTTCCGGTCAATCCGTTCTCCGCGCACATGTAGCAGCGCCGTCTGCGTCAGGCCGGAAAGCGTTTTGTGAATGCTGTGATTCACAAGATCGGCCCCCTGCGCGAGTGCGCTTTGCGGCAGTTCGGGATGCAGGGAAAAATGCGCCCCGTGGGCTTCGTCCACGATGAGCGGCAGGTCGTGGGCGTGCGCGATGTCCGCAATCGCCTTTACATCTTGAATGACGCCTTCGTAGGAAGGGGAAGTCACAAACACCGCTTTGGCCTGCGGATGGGCTTCGATGGCCTTTGCGATTTCCTCCGGCGGCAGAACGCCGGAAAAATCACAGGGATTGCCCTCCGCGTCCTTTGCCTTCGGCGGCGTCACCCATACCACCTTACTTCGCATCAGCTCCGCGGCGTGGTCAAAGGAATGGTGTACGCCGGAGAGGGCGATGATCTCGCTGTCCTTTCCCGCGGCGGTACAGACGGCGCTCATCACGCCCGCGCTGGAACCGCCGACCAGGAAAAAGGTTTCCATGTCTTCGCAGACGGCAGTGCCGCAGCCCGCGCGGTACAACGCATTCGCGCGCGCCTGTGCGTCCTTCAGGATGCCTTCGGCCTTGTACAAATCATCTGTGGCGGGTGTTTCCGTGACATCAATGCGAAGCGCACCGGAAAGTGTGCGCGAAGCGAATCCCGCGGCATTCCGTTTATGCCCGGGCATGTGAAATGGATAGCTGCCGCTCTTTTCAATCTCCAGCAGCTGCTGTAACAGGCTTTCTTCGCTCAGGCGACGATCCCCGCGCGGATATCCTCGATCAGCTTATCGATCTGCGGCTGGCTTAAGACCGCTCCCGCCGCGCTGGCGGCCGGATTGACATTCACCGCGAACTGGTTGATCAGCGAAGCGACGATGTTGAACTTGTCCTCCGGAAGGGTTTCCAGCTTTGCAATCAGATCCACAGGCACTTCCATAACATGTTTCTCCTTTTTGTTTGATCGGTTTTACAAACTTATTATATCACTATTTCGCAAAAAGGCAAGATTCGAAACATCCTTATTTGCCGCTGATCTCGTACAGGGAGGTGTAGACACGTTTTCCGTCCCTTGCTTCGGACTTCATGATATGGAAGGAAGTCACCGTCATCTCTTCCTTCGGCGGCTTCGCCTGCTTCCAGTTGCCGGCGGGGTCCCGCATCACCGTGATGTGCGGTACAAACTTTTTCGTGTCATAGGAAATTCCCGCGGCATCCAGTGCGTTGCGGACGGCCTGCGCCAGCGCAGACAGCCCCTGGTTTCCCTTCGGTGCCGCGTACAGCGCGTTTCCCATCTGCCCGTAGCCGGAGAGCGAAAGCTTGAAGGGCTTGAAACGGATCTCCTTCAGCGCTTCGTACACAGCATCCTTCTCCCTGACCTCCCCCAGGAAGGCCAGGGTCTGATGAAGGTTTGCCATCGGTTCATAGCGGCCCTTCACGCCGGCCTGCTTCAGCTCATGCAGACCGGCGGCAATGGCCTTTTTCATGGAAGGAGATAGATCAATCGCAATAAACAAACGCATGGCTTACGGCTCCGAAGGTCCGACGTCGTATTCTTCCCCTTCCGGGGTCCTGAAGTAAAGATGATACTCACCGTTTGTCACATAGACCTTAAAATGAGCGTCCTTTCTCACCGGCAGCCCGTAAAACGCGACATCGCTCTGGTCTTCCCCGTCCGCGATGACCACGCGGATATCATAATCGTTGTTCGGATCACTCTGCAGATCCGACACGAAGAAGATCGCTTCCGCTCCGGCGGCCACTTTTGCTCCCAGGGGTTCATCCCAGTTCTCCGCGTTGTTCGGACTGACCCAATAATAAAGAAGTTCATATTCCGTATCGTTGGCCAGGTACACCTCGCCGTCCGCAAGCCCCGGATCGACATCCGGATATTCCGGGGTTTTGCCGGGATTATTCGCCGCCAGATAGGTCTGCCAGGTTTCGTAAATCGTGCTGCCCTCCGCACCGAGAATCAGCGACTCACCATCCTGCGTGACGAGCGTCATCATGCCGTCCGACAGGGCACCGGTCCAGGTGCCTTCCGGCGTCTCGATGCTGATCATGTTGTTGGCGTAATTCACGGGACAATCGGAATGCGTCTTCCCGTCTTTATAAACGTGCGCCGTTGCGTCGCCCCAGATGTAGATATAGCCGTCCAAATCACCGACATAATTCTCACCGACCATGATGAGCGCGTAATTTCCGCTGATGTCAAAGGTATCATCTCCGACCGGCAACGGTACCGGTACCGGCGGATCATCCGGATCATCCGTCCCCTGTACGCCGGCATTTGCGGGCGGCTTATCGCCGGCGCGCACGAAGGACATACTTCCCTCGCCGGGAATCTCAAGCCTCAGCTCATCGCCTTTGAGGGTATAGTTCGTGGCTTCGCCGTCGACAATGATCGATTTGTCATCCCAGGTCACATTCAGTGTTTCGCCGTACACGGACAGATAACCGGTGCCGTCCTCGTTGAGCATGATCCCCATGTTGAGGTCATCCTCCGACGCGCCGTACATCGCGGCCATATCCGCGATATTGATTTCTTCCTCGCCCATGAGGATGCTCTTGACCTTATAGTATCCGGCCATGCTGCTGCTGCCCCCGCCGATCACGCCGGTCAGGAAGAGAATCAACACGACAAGACCCGCGACCAGTACAACACCGCCGATCACGAGTCCGATGATCAGACCCTTCTTGGAATTCTTCTGCGGTTGCGGCTGCATCCCTCCGTAAACGGGTGCCTGCTGACGCGGCGGCATCTGCTGTCCGAGCGGTTGTCCCGTCATCGGGTCAAAGCCCCCCTGCGGTTGCGGCGGCATCTGCTGCCCAAGCGGCTGTCCCGTCATCGGGTCAAAGCCCCCCTGCGGCTGCGGCGGTGCTGCCTGCTGTCCGAGCGGCTCTCCCGTCATCGGATCAAAGCCCCCCTGCGGCTGCGGCGCTGCTGCCTGCTGTCCGAGCGGCTCTCCCGTCATCGGATCAAAGCCTCCCTGCGGCTGCGGCGGTGTCAGCGGCAGTCCGGTTTCCGGATCAAACTTCGGTGTATATCCCTGCTCAAAACTGTTATCCATAGCACTTCTCCTTTTCTGTGGCACCCGGCACCCGGCGGATGCCTCATCTGTCTACGTGCTTATTATACCACCCGGTATGTTTTGAAAAACCCCCCATTTGTAGGGTTTTCATTCCGGATAAAAAAATGTATGATGCCGTATAAAGAAACCGGCCCTTTCACTTTTACGGAGGAAAAAACATGATGACAAAGATGATGAACCGCAACTCGATCCTGTCCCTTTCCGCACTGCTGCTTACCTTCGGGATGTTCGCGCTGATTTAAGAGCTTTCGCCGCGTGTGCTTATGTCCTCTGCGGGCGGAACGCGCACGCGGCGGTATATTGATCCCAGTAATGCATCACATAATCATCCGCAAGAATCCCGGCCTGCAGAAGCTTCATTTCCTTTTTGCAGTCTTCCAGCTCCGGAATACGCCCCCTGTTTTTGGGGTCTTCCTTGATGATATCAATGTATTCCATGACCTTTCCGTAATAAAAATCTGAATGATCTTCCGGAACGGTACCGTTCTTGTAATTCGCTCTCGCGTCTATAAAATGCTTCACATCCGCGCCGATGTTCGACATCTGTTCCAGTATGGTATAGGAAAACCAGCCTTCTTTTGTCATAATCCCGCCCTTTCTACCGGATCCATTTCTTAAGGAGATCCAGCAGCTCGTCTTTTAACGCATCGTCCGTCAGAAGCCTTCCTGTTCCGGTGCCAAGCTCCCTGCACACGGCTACCACTCCTGTCTCCCTGTCAAGACAAAATTTCACCTTGTCCGGAAAAAACTGCGGTTCCGTCCGGAACAGCTCATCGACCGTGATAATCTCCTTCAATACCATATCGTTTCTCCACAAAAAGCCGCTGTCGTATCCATGATACCACAGCGGCTTTTGCTTGTATATGGTCTGCCTGACTGCCTGTCGGAATTATGTCAGAATATCCTCTCCGAAGCGGATCTTCAGATAGGCCTTGATCTGCTCCACGCATTTGTCAAAGCCGAGTCTTGAGGAATCGAGACAAAGATCATAGTCCTGCGCGCGTTCCCATTTGTTTCCGGTGTAGTATTCGTAATACTCCGCGCGGTTGAGATTCGTTTTTTCGACGTAATTGCGCAGCTCCATCCCGCGGCGCGGCTGCTTTAAAGCCGCCTGCTCCAGCAGGTAGGGCATCGGCGCGTGCACAAAGACCGAAGCGACGTTTTCATATTCGCGAAGAACAAAGTTGCCGCAGCGACCGACAATGACGCAGGAACAGGTCTCCGCAAGCTTCTTTAAGACCTTCGCCTGATAATTGAACAGATTCTCCGGCGAGACAAAGGCATTGCTGTCCGGGCCGATCAGCTCTCCCTTGTACTTGCCCTTGCCAAAGCGGAAGATTCTGGATTTCGTCAGGCTCTCGTCCGCGTTGACAAACAGTTCCTCGGCGATGCCGCTTTCCTCGGCGCAGAGCTTCACGAGCTCCTGATCATAATAATGAATGCCAAGATCCTCCGCCAGCATCTCGCCGACGGTGCGTCCGCCGCTGCCGTATAAGCGCTCAATCGTGATGACAATGTTTCGCTTCATGTTTACTCTCCCAGATATGCCTTGCGGATCTGTTCGTTGTCCATCAGTTCCTTTGCGTCGCCCGACAGCGCGATGCTGCCCGTTTCCAGGATATAAGCCCTGTCCGCGACGGAAAGCGCCTTCTTCGCGTTCTGCTCCACCAAAAGCACCGTCACGCCGTCCGCCTTCATCGTTCCGATGATGTCAAAAATCTCATTCACAAAAATCGGCGAAAGCCCCATGGACGGCTCATCCATAAGCACCAGCCGCGGGCGGCTCATCAAAGCGCGTCCGATCGCAAGCATCTGCTGCTCGCCGCCGGAGAGCGTTCCGGCCACCTGGTTTCTGCGCTCCTTCAGGCGCGGGAAGCGCGTATAAACCATCTCCAGCGTCTCCGCCGTTTCCGCCTTGTTTTTCCTGCTGTATGCGCCAAGCTTTAAGTTTTGCAGCACGGTCATGTCGGAAAACACGCGCCTTCCCTCCGGTACATGCGCCATGCCGAGTCCCGCCAGGCGGTGTCCCTGCACCTTTGTAAGATCTTTGCCGTCAAAGCTGATGCTTCCGGAGGTCATCGGAATCAGACCGGAAACCGTATGCAGGGTCGTCGTCTTGCCCGCGCCGTTCGCCCCGATGAGCGCGACAATCTCACCCTCTTCCACATGGAAGGAGATGCCCTTCAACGCACGTATGACGCCGTAATAGACTGTCAGATCATTGACTTCCAGTATCCGCATCCGTTTTCAGTCCTATTCTCCGAGGTAGGCCTTGATGACCTCGGGATCCTGCAATACCTGTTTCGTCTCACCCTGTGCCAGCATCCGGCCGAAGTTCAGCACCGTCAGCTGTTCGCAGATACCGGAGACAAGACGCATGTCATGTTCGATCAAAAGCACCGTCAGACCCAGCTCGTCCCTAATATAGCGGATCGTGTCCATCAGTTCCTGTGTTTCGCCGGGATTCATGCCCGCCGCCGGTTCGTCCAGCAGAAGGAGCTTCGGCTTCGTCGCCAGTGCCCTTGCGATTTCCAGCTTGCGCTGCGCACCGTAGGGGAGGTTCGCCGCAAGAAGATCACGCTGCTCCCCTAATTTGAAGATCTCTAAGATTTCCATCGCACGGTCGTCGATTGCCTGTTCCTGCTTGCGGAAAGAGGGCAGACGCAGCACACCCGCAAGCGTACTGTAGGGGAAACTCTCATGCAGCCCGACCTTCACATTATCAATCACGCTCAGCGCCCGGAACAGACGGATGTTCTGGAAGGTGCGCGCGATCCCGGCAGCAGAAATCTGCGCGGGCGCAAGCCCCGTGATGTCCTGACCGTCCAGACGGATCAGCCCTTCCTTGGGTTTGTACACCCCGGTGAGCAGGTTAAAGACCGTCGTCTTGCCCGCGCCGTTCGGACCGATCAGACCGTAGAGCGCCCCCTGTTCGATCTCCATGCTCAGATTATACACCGCCGCCAGACCGCCGAAGGAAATGCTCAGATGATCAATGGAAAGAAGTGCCATTTACGCAACCCCCTTTCCCCTGCCGGGCAGCTTATTCTTAAGCCAGGCAACCGCCTTCCGGCGTTTTTCGACCAGCGCCGGCGACCAGTTGAAGAGCATCATCAGAATCAGCACGATGGCGTAAATCAGCATGCGGTAACGCTGCAGACCGCGCATCATTTCCGGCAGCAGATACAGAATCATCGCCGCGACCACGCTTCCGTTGATGTTGCCGATGCCGCCCAGTACCACATACACCAAAAGCATGATCGAGGCGTTGTAGTTGAAGTAATTGGTGATGTTGGTCATCGTTGTGACATTGTGCGAAAAGAGCACGCCCGCCGCGCCCGCAATCGCCGCGGACAACGTAAAGGCCAGCATCTTGTAGCGCGTCACATGAATGCCCGTCGCCTCCGCCGCGATCCGGTTGTCGCGGATTGCCATGATCGCACGCCCGTCCCGCGAATCCATCAGGTGATGCACCAGAACAAGTGCCAGCAACAGTACAATGATGCCGACGGTAAACGAAGAATCCCTCGGCGTTCCGGAAACCCCCTGCGGCCCCTTGATCAGCGTCAGCCCGTCCGGCTCCAGTGTAAAGTCAGTCATGTCCAGCGCAAGGTGCACCCCTTTGCTGTCCACCCCAAAGTACACCGCCTGCAAAATGTTTTTGATGATCTCGCCGAAGGCAAGCGTCACAATCGCGAGGTAATCGCCCTTTAAGCGCAGCACCGGAATCCCGATCAGAAAGCCGAAGAGCGCCGCAAGGGCAATGCCCACCAGGAAAGCCAGGAAAAAGCGTAAGGCTCCGGGCAGTGCTTCCTTTGTCAGCAGGGAAAAGATCGCGCCGGAAAACGCGCCGATGCACATGAAGCCCGCGTGACCGATGGACAGTTCACCGAGGATGCCGACGCAAAGATTCAAGGCCACCGCCGCGATCGCGTAATAGGTCATCGGCACCAGCAGCGACGCAAAGTGACTGGATAAGGCACCCGCGCTTTTCAAAAGCGTCATCAGCAGCCAGAACAACACTATGACGATATAAAAACCGTATTTCCTGCGGATGGTGTTCAGCATTTATACCTTTTCCATGACACGCTTGCCGAGCAGTCCGGTCGGCTTTACGAGCAATACCACAATCAAAATCGCGAACACAATCGCTTCCGACAACTGCGAGGAAATATAGGTGCGGCTCAAAATCTCGATCACACCGAGCGTCAACCCGCCGATCATTGCGCCCGGAATGGAGCCGATCCCGCCGAACACCGCCGCCACAAAGGCTTTGATGCCGGGCATCGAACCGATGTAAGGGGTGATCGTCGGATAGGTGGAACAAAACAGAACACCCGCCACCGCCGCAAGAGAGGAGCCGATGGCAAAGGTGATGGCAATCGTTTTGTTGACGTCAATCCCGCAGAGTGTCGCGGCACCCCTGTCCTGCGCGACCGCGAGCATCGCCTGACCGCTTTTCGTCCGGTGGATGAAGGCCTGCAGACCAAAGAGCACCAAAAGACCCACGGCAATCGTGATGATCGTTGTGCCGCGGATCTGCAGTTCGCCGTCAAAAAGCGTAATGCCCTTCCAGTTGATGACGGAGGTGAAGGCCTTCGTGTCCGCGCCGAACACGAGCAGCGCGATGTTCTGTAAGAGGTAACTGACACCGATTGCGGTAATCAGCACCGCCAGTGAAGAGGACGCACCACGCAGCGGGCGGTACGCCACGCGCTCCGTGACAACACCGAGTACCATACAGCCTACCATCGCGATGAGGATGGCGATGGCCGGATGCATCCCGGCCATGGACATCGCACTGTACACGATATAGGAACCGACCATGATGATGTCGCCGTGCGCAAAATTCAGCATCTTGGCTATACCATAGACCATGGTATAGCCAAGTGCAATGATCGCATATACGCTGCCGAGAGACAGCCCGTTGATCAGATAATTTAAGAAACTCACTGTACGACGTATTTCCCGCCCTCGATTGCAAAGATACGCGGCTCTTTATTCGGCTCGCCGGAGGCGTCCCAGGAGAGCGCGGAGCTCGTCAGACCGTTGATCGTGATCTCCGGGAAGGCTTCCATCAGGCCCTTGCAGATGTCTTCCGTGCTCATGTCCGGCGTCAGGTTCTTCTTTTCGATTGCTTCCTTGATCGCGTAGACACCGTCATAAGCGTCCGCCGCAAACTGGTTGGGCACCTCGCCGAACTGCTCCTGATACTTTTTCACAAAGTTGACCGTGCGTTCATCCGTCGCATCCGCGGAGAAGGGCGTCATCAGGATCAACCCCTCCGCAAGAGAGGTATCGAAGTTTTCGACGGTCAGAATACCGTCCATGCCGTCACAGCCGAAGAACACCGGCTGATAATTCATATCCGCCGCCTGCTTTAAGATCAGGGCCGCCTGGTTGTAATAAATCGGCAAAAAGACCAGGTCCGCGCCGCCGTCCTTTGCCTTCTGCAGCTGCACGGAGAAGTCCTTGTTGGAATCGGAAGTAAAGGCTTCCGCGCTGACAATTGTAAGCCCCTGTGCCGAAGCCTCGGCGTTGAAGCTTTCATAGATGCCGGAGCTGTAAGGGTCAGAGGAATCATAGATCACGGCATACTTCGAGCCGATGCCTTTTTCCGCCAGGTATTTTGCGGACGCCGTGCCCTGTGCCGGATCGGAGAAGCAGACGCGGAAGACGTTGTCATACTTGACGCAGTCCAGGGCCGTGCCGGAGGGCGTCAGCAGGAACATGCTGTCCTCATGCGCCAGATCGGAAACCGCGATACAGCAGCCCGAGGTCGTGGGACCGACGAGAACCTGCATGCCCCAGTCCTTTAAGGTATTGTACGCGTTCATGGATTTTTCGTTGTTGAGCTCGTCGTCTTCGCCCTTATGCTCAAACGTAAAGCCGTTGACGCCGCCCGCCGCGTTGATCTCATCCACCGCGAGCTTCGAACCGTTGACGACCGCCATACCGTAAGCCGCGCCGTCACCGGTCATCGGGCCGATCGCGCCGATCTTGAACACGCCGCCCGCCGTACCGCCGCTTCCCTGCGAGCTTCCGCCGGACGCACCGCCGCCGCAGCCCGCAAGCATCAGAACGCTTGTCATCAGTGCCACAACAGATACTGCCAGTTTTTTCTTCATCTTTTTTCATCCTCCCTTCCGAAAAAAAACATTTCTCCCATTATACTTTATTTCACTAACGCGGTAAACTGTTTTGTTCAAAATAACAGCCTGAAACAAAACGGATGACAGATGTTCCTCTGTTTCTTACACTATTAAGGTGAGGGGACACTTCCCCGGAAAGAGACAGACATGAATCACTTCACGGACAGGGAAGACGCGGAGGAATGTGTCAGCGACTGCCTGTTGACCGCGTGGAATAAAATACCGCCCGCTAGGTGAATACTATTACTCCGGCCAGTATGATAGTCACGTTTCATATGAGCCTGCACGCCTCTGCACAACACGCAAGCGCGCATAATAACAGTACATTTTTTGCGTTTTATCCTATCGTGTTGATTATAATGTGTAATTATTTGCGTATTAAACTATTGCGTGATATAATCCGTTCAGGAGGCAAAATGACATGAGACCGGTCCGTACACCGAACACTTTTCTGTCAGAGCTCAGTCACCGGGCAAGACTGTTCCGGATTTCCTATCCGTTGACCCAGCAGGAGCTCGCCGATAAAGCCGGCGTATCACTGCGTACCATCCAATACTTCGAAAACAGTAACGACATCCGGCTGGAATCCTTCATCCGGATTCTCAGCGCCCTTGATCTTGCAAAACAACTGGATGAGCTAATCCCGGACATGGAAATTCGCCCCTCTGTTCTGTTGCAAAAGTCCCGCGGAAAAGAAAAGCAGCGTGTTCGAAAAAGCAGGAAATCCGACGCCGGACGCACATTCCGATGGGGGGATGAGAAATGAACCGCTTTGTCGAAGTGTATCTGTGGGGCACTAAGATCGGCGTGCTTGCGCTCCCCTCCGGCAGCCGCTGCACCGTCTTCGAATACGACAGCTCCTTTGTCCGGCAGGTGCAAAGTACGAATATCCAGCTTTCTCCGCTTCGCATGCCGGTTTCGCCCCGTGTTTTTTCGTTTCCCGAAATCGGCAGTGCCTTTCACGGCGCCCCCGGTTTGCTGGCAGACTCGCTACCGGACAGATTCGGCAACGCCGTGATCCGCCGATGGCTTGCAGATCAGGGAAAAACCGAATCAGACTTCAACGTGATCGACCGGCTTTGTTATACCGGTTCCCGTGGTATGGGCGCTTTGGAATATGTGCCCGCCCTCGGGCCGGAAGCAGACACGGAGGATGCGGTAAACCTTGCGGAAATGGTAGCGTTTGCCTCCCAAATTCTGAATGACAGATCAAAAATAAAGCTGAACCCCGGGGAGCGCATCACCTATGCACAGTTGCTTCAGCTTGGCACTTCCGCCGGTGGCGCAAGGGCAAAGGCACTCATCGCCCGGAACGAAACTACCGGAGAAATCCGATCCGGACAAATCCGGCCGGAAGAAGGATTTGATTTCTGGTTGATGAAATTCGACGGCGTTTCAAATAACGGTGATCATGATTTGACGGACGCACCGGAATACACATTGATCGAATATGCTTATTATAAAATGGCCGTTGCAGCAGGGATTGTCATGAATGAATGCAGCCTTTTTTCCGAAAACGGCAGAAACCATTTTATGACCAAACGCTTTGACAGAAGCGGTAGCCAAAAACTGCACATGCAGACCCTCGGCGCACTTGCCCACATAGATTACAACGTGCCCGGTCTTTGCGGCTATGAAGAAGCCGCCATGTATATGCGGGAAATCGGACTCACGAAAAGAGAACTGGAGCAGTTTTTCCGTCGGATGGTATTTAACGTGGCAGCCGTTAATCAGGATGACCACGTGAAAAACACCGCATTCCTGATGGACCGTGAAGGCAAATGGACACTTTCTCCCGCGTATGACATGACCTTTTCCTATGATCCCGGAAACCTCTGGCTTTCCGCACACCAGATGACAATTCGCGGAAAGCGCAGAGGGATTACACTTGACGATCTGAGCGCAGCCGGGAAATCCATGGGTCTTTCTGCCGGAAAGATGAAAGTCATCGCGGAGGAAGTGCACGGCGCTGTCCAAAACTGGATGGAATTCGCATCCGAAACCGGTATCCGCGAGAAAACCGCATCAACCATCCTCAGGATCATGAAAGAAAACAGCCCGGTGAAAGGGTAGCGTGTTACGCGGAGCGTTCATCAGAATGATGCGCCTCGCCGGGCAGCGCTTTGAGCTGCTCCGAGGATATGCCTGAGCCGGTTTTCAGAACAGGCCGTGATTGTACCTGATTTGCCCGTACAGAATAAAGGCCAGGCCGATGACGAGGGCGGGAATGAAGATATACTCCATGGGGATCACATTCCACGACAGGACAACAAATGACAGTACGAGTGCGATACCGATGATGAGTGTTCCGGTACCGACGCACTTTCCGTATTTCGGGATATCCTCTTTCCTGACCTTCCTGCGGTGATAGGAATGTACCGTATTGACATTTCCCCTGATGTTCATCATGCCGATCACCATAAGCGCGACGCCAAGAACCGGCAGCAGCATATGTTCCATCACATTCTCCTCCTCAAAAATAGAACAGCTCTTCAAACGTTTTGTCCAGTGCGATACACAAAATCAGCGCGAGCTTTGCGGTCGGATTGAACTGACCGGTTTCAATGGAACTGATCGTATTGCGCGATACGCCCACCAGTTCCGCCAGCTGCTGCTGGGACAGCCCCTTCTCGCCGCGCGCCTCCTTCAGGCGGTTTTTTAGGATCAGACTGTTTTCCATGCTTACATTCCCGTGCGGTAGCGGTACACCGCGATCGCGAAGGAAATCATAAAGATCAGGGCGAAGACGCTGCACACGATTCCCGACACCAGCTTTTCCTGTCGTTTCAGATGTTTATACAGGACAAGATTGCTGCCGCCCTGCATCGCCATGTAGATCATCCATCCCGCCAGCGCGATGTCTCCTCTTTCCAATATCCACCGGCTGATCAGCACCAGTATGATACAGATCACGCCGCCGATATACATTCCGACGCGCGACGCCTTCCCGAATGCCGCAATTTCCAGTTCATCCGGCTTGCCCTTGTTCTCCTGACGGCTTTTTAACAGGATTTCTTCTCTGTCCATCATCTCTCATCCTTTCTTGTGCCAAGTTTTCTTTGCATCATACTATCACCGCCAAGTTTTCTTGTCAAGAGGGCAGATCGTATATTTTCCTTTCTGTTATCGCAAGGATGATTTTTTGTGATTTACAACGAAATTCTGATGATGTTCAGGCCATATACTCTATCACAGCCCTTTTTGAAAGATGCAGTCGCTGCATTTTGGACAATAGAATCACCTGCTCGCTCTGATGAATCTCGGAGTGATATGCGTTTGCTTTTGTAGGTAAATACTTTACGATTGCATCTGCCTCTTTGCAATCTCCGGCTCTTAATGAGACAATGCAGCCTTGAAAGGTCTGTCTCATGATCTCCACCGACTCCGCATCCGTCCGATCCCCCCCACGATTGACGGAAAGACCCTTCGGATCAGCAAAAGCCGCGCTGGACAAACTCCCGTCGCGCTTCCAGAACATCCCGGGATGAGACGGCGGATAAACCGCACGGAACAGTTTCTCGCGATCAGGAAAATTTTGATCCATAATGCTCTGCCACCTTACGGTTGATGGATTCGGCATCAGCAGATATCTGTTCTAAATACTCATTGCCGTTGGCATCGACATAAAAACACTCGGCCTGATCTTTTGACGAAATCTCTATTTCAAGATGTCCCCCATCCTGCATTTCATATTCAAATTGGATGGAATCACATGCCGTCGGAAAAATCTCAGGTTGAAACTCCATCTGTTCCAAAAGATCTCGCACGGATTCAATCACAGCTGCAGATATTGCTTTCGCTCCGTTCCCGTTCCAACTATCCTGCATTTCCGCTATTCTTGCAAGCTTCTTCCGATTTGCCACGCGATAATTCTCATCGAAGCGAACCCACTTTGTATTGCTTGTTTCCGGACGCGACGGAAACACTTTCCGAATGTAATCGACAAGTATTCTTACACTCTCATCCGGCATGGTATCAATTAATTGATATGCTTCCTGTTGTATTGTTGTCATAGACTGACTCCGTTTCCCTTCACTACAGTGACTCTCTGAAAAGTATAACATATCAGTCATCTTGTGCGCAAAAACAGTTTTCTTCTTGAGGATAAAAAATACCCCGGTGTTTACCGGAGTATCTCTGAAGTGCCTGGAGTCGGCATAGCTTGGAAAAAATACCCCGGTGTCTACCGGAGTATCCGTGAAGTGCCTGGAGTCGGAATTGAACCAACGACACGTGGATTTTCAGT
>JAFZLB010000117.1 GCA_017551665.1 Lachnospiraceae bacterium | reverse complement strand
TCCTTGGTTGCCTGACGCTGCGCATCGGTGAAGTATGCGGGAACCGTGATAACCGCTTCGGTCACAGTCTGTCCAAGATAGGCCTCCGCGTCCGCCTTCAGTTTCTGCAGAATCATCGCGGAGATCTGCTGCGGCGAATACTTTTTGTCATCGATGGTGCGGCCGTTGTCCGTACCCATGTCGCGCTTGATGGACGCGATCGTGCGGTCCGCGTTCGTGACCGCCTGGCGCTTCGCCGGTTCGCCGACGAGACGCTCGCCCGTTTTCGTGAAGGCGACGATGGACGGTGTCGTCCGCGCGCCTTCGGCGTTGGCAATGACAGAGGGCGCACCGCCTTCCATGACCGCCACGCAGCTGTTGGTTGTACCTAAATCGATACCGATAATCTTAGCCATGATATTGTCCTCCTGAATCTTTGTTGTGTTCTGTTGTTTTATTGTTGCACGGCGACCATACTGAATCTCAATACGGTGTCATGGTACTTGTAACCCTTTTGCATTTCCTGTGCGACGAAACCGGATTCCACCTCGCCGGTATCCACCTGCATCACCGCGTTGTGCAGATTCGGGTCAAACTCTTTTCCGACCGCCTCGATGGGCGTGACACCCACCTTCTCCAGCTCCGTCATCAGCTGTTTGTAGACCTTGTTCATGCCGTCCACAAAGGCGTCGTCTTTGTCCGTTTCCTCCACCATCGTGAAGCCGCGTTCAAAGTTGTCGATGACGGGCAGAATCTTTTCGAGGATATGGGCGGCACCCGCGTCAAACTGCTGCGCCTTTTCCTTTTCCGTCCGCTTGCGGAAATTTTCAAACTCCGCCTGTCTGCGCAGATCCCTGTCCTTCAGCTCTTCGATTTCCGCGGTCAGCTTTTCGAGCTTCTCTTTGGAAGGATCCTTTTTGGCCCTGCGGCCGAAGACGCCCTTTTTGCCGGAAGGCTCCGCTTCCTGCTCTTCCGCGGCTGCGTTCGCTTCCGCCGCCGCGTCCTCTTCCGGGCCGACCTGCACATCCACCTTTGTGCCCGTCGTCTTCCCCGGGGGCGCTTCGCGCTTTGACGCCGCTGCCTTTCCCCTTTGCTGCTTCTTCGCGGAGGCTTCTTCGAGTTCCTCTAAGATTTCCTCCATGACCTCTTTTTCTTTTTCATCCAATTCTGCGTTCCTCTTTTCATCAGATTCTTATCTATATTCGCGCTTCCGTCTGTGTTCCGCGGCTATGCGCGTTTATAAATCTGATCCAGCTGATAGGTCAGCGTCTTTAAGCTGCTGACCACCTTATCATAGTCCATGCGCTTGGGGCCGATGATGCCGACCGTGCCGCGCAGTCCGTCACCGAGGTCATAAGTCGCGGTGACGACGGAGCAGTTCTGCATCGTCTGCACCGGGGACTCCGCGCCGATGTAAACCTGTATCGCGTTGTCCTCCGCCGTCGCCTGAAGGCTTTCCTCCGCAAGGCTCCTGAGATCCGCCTTTTCCTCAAAGGTGTTGATCAGCTCACTCGCCTTCTGCTGGTCCGCCAGCTCCGGATAGCGGAAGATGTTGTTCGCGCCGGAGGTGTAAATCTCCAGTCCCTCGTCCGCGCGGATGGATTCCGCCGCCGCGTCAATCACCTGCGCGATGATCTCGGAATGCACGCCCGCCTCCGACTTCAGCGCCGCGATCAGTCCGAGCGAAATCTCCTCCACGGAAAGACCGTTCAGCCGCGTGTTCAGCAGGATGTTGAGCTTTAGCATCGTCTGCTCGTCCAGCACTTCCTCGAGGTCATCCAGATCAATCACGCGGTTCTTGATGATGTTGCCCTCAATGACCACCGTGATGAGCAGCTGGTCATGCGCCAGGCGCGAAAGCTGAATGAACTTCAGCTTGTTGCCGACGGCGCGGGGCAGGGAAACCATCGAGGCATAATTCGTGCTGAGTGCCAGCTGTCTCGCCGCCTGCTGAAGCAGCTTTTCCAGCTTTTCTTCCTTTTCTAAAAGCATCTCCTGCATGCGGTCGACTTCCTGCTCCTTTTCGCGCAGCATCTCGTCCACATACACGCGGTAGCCCTTGTCCGAAGGAATCCGCCCGGCGGAGGTGTGCGGCTGAAGGATCAGCCCCATCTCTTCCAGATCCGCCATTTCGTTGCGGATGGTCGCGGAACTCAAGTTCAGATCCGTGTATTTGCTGATCGTGCGGGAACCCACCGGCTCCCCGGTTTCCAGGTAATTGCGCACGATGGCATGCAGTATCTTCGTCTTCCGTTCCGTCAGGTTCACACTTCCTCCTTGGGTTGTTAGCACTCGTCTCTATCGAGTGCTAACACCTCTTACATAAGATACCACCCGGCCGTATGCTTGTCAAGGGGAAAATGCGGAACGCCGCCCGCGCACAACAGCAAACGGGACGGGGTACCATGCCCCGTCCCGTGGTCATTTCCGTGTTGCCTGCCCCGTTTTTGGAGCGGCTTATCTCAGGCTGAAGTAATCAAAGCTGACGCCGTCCGGCAGTCCGTTGGATTTCAGGAAGCTCTCCACGGTGCCGCGCTCCGCGTCGGTCAGGGACGCGGGGATGTGGACGGTCGCGGAAGCGGGGATGTCCGCAAACGCGGCGTCGGCAAATTGGAGGTCTTCGTTGTCCGTTTTGCTGAAGATGTCCGCCGTAAACCACAGATCCGTGAGACTGTCGCATCCGCGGAACGCACCGTTTTCTATCCCATATACTCTGTCGTGCAGCGTGATGCTCCGGACGCCACTGCCTGCAAAGGTGCCTTCCCGAATGCCCCATCCTACATACTCCATGCCGGGGGAAAGGTACGGAATGCAGATCTCCGGGTCCGTTCCCTTGTAGCCGGTAACAAATTCGTTATTCCATTCAAAGTCCTCCGGCGGATACGACATCAGCTCCGCGCTGACGCCGAACCAGCAAACTTCCTCTTGGCCGTTTTCCGCCAGGAACGCGTCGATTGCGTCGCTCTCTGCGACGGTCGCGTCCATGGCAATACGCATTCTTCTCATGGTCACATGCGCCTTGTCCGGCGCAAAGCCGATGTCTTCTTTTCCGTAGACGCCGGGAAGCAGCAGGAAGCTGGTATCGATGGCGGAGTCCGCCAGTTCCACGTCTGTCCCGCAAAGCATGACGACGCCTCCCTTCACGCCGAGACCCTCGATTTTTTTGACGCTTTCCGGCAGCACAATCACCGCTTCCTCCGTCACCAGAGCCTGTTCGGGAATTTCGCTCACGCCCTCCGGAATCCGGATGAAGGGTGCGGAGGACCAGGTAAAGCAGGCATCACCGATGGATTCCATGGTATCCGGCAGGGTCAGTTTTCTCAGCTCCGTCGTTTGGTTGAGACAGTAATCGCCGAGAGAGGGGATGTTCTGCCCCAGTGTAATTTCCTTCGCCTTTGCCTGGAAGAAGATGCTGCTCGCGGACAGATCACTTCCGTCGCCGATGGTGATGCTTTCAAAGGTACTCTCCGATAAGCTGGCGTCCGCGTAGGATGTGGCGCCCAGCGCGGTGAAGCTGCCGCTTCCCGCCTGCAGGAAGGCGTTCGGTCCCACATAAGTCACTTTCTCCGGCAGCGTCACATCCTTTAAGGAAGTGCAACCCGCAAAAGCGGTCTGTCCGATGCTCATCGTTCCGCCAAATTCCACGGTCTGCAGATTCACGCAGTCACGGAAGGCGTTGGTGCCGATGTTTTCCATGGTTTCCGGCAGCGTGACGGAGGTGATGCTCTGGTTGTTCATAAAGACACCGGGAGCGATGCCGGTGATGGTGACACCGGAGATCACCTCAGGGATCACGAGTTCCGTGTCAGAGCCTTCATAGCCGCTGATCAGTCCTTCCGCCGTGCGGACAAAGCCGCTGTCATCCACGCTGCTCCAGCGGATGGGCAGCCCGCTCTCATCCAGTTCAATGGAAGCAATGATGTTTTTGAAGGTATCCGTTTCGATATAATCCTTTAGTACCTGCGGGTCTTCGTTTCCGGCAAACAGCTTGAGCTTGACCGACAGACAGACATCGTTACTGAATTCCGAAAACAGGGTCAGACTGTAATTGGCGGGATCGCCCTCTAATGCCCAGTTATAGATTTCACCGGTGAATTCCCTGCCGCCGTGGGACCAGGAGAAGGTCTCACCGCCCTTCTTTGCGGCAGCTTCCTTCGGGTCCGCCGGAACATCGGTACCAAAATACAGCGCGCCTTCGCTGCCCTGATTCTGATAGATTCCCGCCCAGGGGCCTGTGGCATCTTCCTCATGCGCTCCCCAGCGCCCCGGCACCGTGACCGTAATACCGCCGGCGGACATGGTCTGTCCCGCGTCACCCTCAATGATCCGGAAGCTGTTCAGCACCGCACGGACATCTTCCCTTGCGAGGACTTCGTAAATATTCGCATGTCCCTCATAGTCATCCGTTGTCAGGCGCACACGCATGCCTGCCCATTCGCCGACCAGCGTCGTGCCGTAATCCATCAGCAGATTCACGGAAGGGATATATTGCTCCTCCTCCGGAAGATAATATTGTTCATCGATGTTTCTGGCATAGACACTCGTCGCAAAGCCCATGAATGTCGTCTCCGCCTCGCTCCGGTCCGGGAAGACCTCCAGCCCCGCCGAAGTATAGTAATTGGTGAGGTGGTTGATCAGGTTCGTCTTTTCGTGATTGCCGTAAGGTTGGAACATGATCGTCCAGACTCCGTCCGCGGGTTTCACATAGACCGCGCCGTCCTCCTCACTCACCGTCATATCCGCCGTGACGGAAACGCCCAGCTGCTGCGCCGAAAAGACCTGCTCCGAAAGTGCGAGGCTTCCCGAATACGCGGGAATCGGCGTCTGCTGATCCAGCTCGTTTGCCACGACCACCGGCTGTTCCGCGACACTGCTTGCCGCGGACGATGCCGCCGGTGCCGGTGCCTCGCCGCCCCCGCAGCCTGCGAGAGAGACCGTCATGGCCAGCGCCATGAAAGCGGTTGTCCTTTGTTTCATCCTTCTTTTCATTCTCGTTCCCTCCTGTCTGTGATTGAGACCGGATGTTCCACCATCCCTGTCCTGTGCAATATTACGGTGTGAAGCGGATGGAGTTAATAATCGCATACACTCTGTCCGCGTCAATATCCTCGAAAGAGTTTCCCGAGACGTCGATGAAAACATCATCGTATTCTTCCAGATGTTCACTGACATCGATCATCACGTACATCCTCGGCTGATTGAACATCGTCGCATCGACCAGATGTACCACGCGGGCGGGCATTCCCGCAATCGTCGTCTCCTCGGAGCGGTATTCCGGCTGTCCGGATTCGCTGTCCAGCCATTTGCTTCTGGATTCCAGACCGCCCGTGTATTCCAGGTAGAAGGTCATGCGCACATTCCCGTCCTCATACTCCGTATCCAGTCCGTCAAAGACCGTGTTCTTGAAGGTAAATGCGCTGTCGTCATAGCTGAAGAAGAGAATCCCCTTGCCTTCATAATCCAGCACCGCGTTGCCCGCAGAACCCGCGGAAGAAAAGTCCGAAGTGCCGCCGCCGTTGTCATCGCCTGCCTGCGACGTTTCCGTTCCCGCGTTTCCTGCGCCGCCTGCGGAAGCGACAGCCGTGCCGCCGCCCGCGATATTGCTTAAGGGAGGAATGGGGGTCGGATATTCGGAACACCATGCCGCCGCCAGCGTTTCCGCCGTCTGGCCTACGGCAAGATGCGCATCCTTCGCGGCGTATCTCCAGTAGATGTTTGTTTCATCCTCCGTCCATTCGTCACCGGGCCTGCGAAACGCGAGCGAAATGTCCATTTCATCGCCGTCATCATTGATGATATTCGCGACGCCGTTCAAAAGGCCCCTGTCCACGCTGAGGTACACATCATCCTTTGTGTGTCCTTCAAAGAAACCAAAGTTGACGACAACGCTTTCGATCAGCGGAACGGCTTCCGCTGTGACGTCCATAAAATTGGCATACAGCACATCGACGGAGGAACAGAAATACGCCGTCACATTCCCCGCTTCGTCAAAGGAAAATCTTGCGGTGCAATACATCTCCGCGTCCGCGTGCTTACTGTAACCGTCATAGGCGTGATTCACGCGCAGCATGCCGTACCAGTCACCCTCATAGAGTTTGATCAGCGCCATGGTATCTTCGTCAATCCCTGTGTTTGCGGTCTCCGTGACCGGAGCGCTTCCGCCTCCGCCGGAGGAATCCGTGAAGGTCAGCGTCATGCTGCTCTTGAAGACCTCCTCCAGCACCAGGACGCCGTTCTCCAATGTGCCGTCCATGGCGTTGTACTGATCCTCTATATGGAACCGGCTGCCGCTCTGCGTCCACGTCATCTCATGGTCATCGCTCCCGTAATGGAAGACCGCCTTTCCGTCATCCATCAGTTCAATGGAAGCGCCGCCGGGCACAAGGTCTTCGACCGCCATCTCCACGCCGTACATCTCCGCCTTCGTCGCCTCATAGACCGTGGCAGAACCGCTCTTTGTCTCCTGCACCGTCTCCTGCTGCGAGGAACCCTGGTTAAACATCCCCGCAAGCGAACCCGAGGAAGATCCGCTCCCGCTGCTTTTGCTGCTGCCCGCACTGCCGGAGCTGCCGCCGGAGCAGCCCGCCAAGGTGCTGATACTCAGTGTGATCATCAAAGCCGCCGCAAGTTGCTTCTTCATGTTCTTCCTCCTTTGTTGTTGTCCGGCTGATGTCATTTCCTGTCGGAATACACGCCGGTTTCCGTATGTTATTGTTTTTCTATGACAAAAAGACGCCGCCCATTCCGTTCCCACGGATGGATTGCGTCCCATTATCATCTGCTTCGGTATATGTCTCTGCTCCGGCCGTTCGAAACCGAATCAGACAGCACTATCCTGTCTGTCTG
>JAFZLB010000014.1 GCA_017551665.1 Lachnospiraceae bacterium | reverse complement strand
TCATACAAAAGGCAGCGCCGTCGGGAAGCTGTGTTCCGCAATTCATACAAAAAGCCATACCGGTATCCTCCGTTTGCCTGTGATTCCCTACGATTCTTACTATATCATTTCCGGATTCTTTCGAACACCCCCCATTCGTGGGGTTTTATCGCGGCGGCACGCAAAAAAGGACTTCACCCGCATGGGGGCAGAGTCCTTTTTCGCTATGTAACACAATCTCATCAGGCACGATTGTCAGTCAACGAGTTTACGCGATGCGCGCCTTCTTTCCGGCTTCATACGCCCGTACAAAATCCGCGTATTTGTATTTGGAAATCCAGACGGCACCGCCGCCGCACATGCGGATTTCATTGCGCGTATATCGGTCGATCCGGTCCAGATTGACAAGGAAGCTGCGGTGCACACGGAAGAATCCGTCACCGAGCGAGCGCTCCAGATTGCCGATCCGTTCATAGTATTCCATCTGCCCGTTAGTTAAGTGCAGGATCACTTTTCTGCCAAAGGACTCCGCGTACAGGACATCCCGTACCGGTACCGGGCGCGAATCCCACCGCGTTTTGACCGTAAGCATCCTGTCCTGTCCGGAGGCTGTTTTCCGGGCGGGCCTTTCTGCCGTCTGTTCCATGTTGTTTTCCCTGTTACCCTACGGTTGTTATGCCACAACAAAAGACACCGCCGCGCCTGTCCCTGCGCGATGATGCCTTCCTTAGCTGTTACATATATCGGATAAACAACGGCAGAAGTTAACCGTCCCGGAATGTCCATTCATGACATTTGGACCTGCATCAAACATCCGCAAGGCCGGCCTGCTGTGATATACTATATTCATGCAAACGACAGGAAACAAAAAAGCGCTTATCGCCATGTCCGGCGGCGTGGATTCCTCCGTCACCGCGGCGCTGATGATGGAAGCGGGCTACGACTGCATCGGTGCCAACATGCGCCTGTTTGCGGACGGCGAAGCTGCCGCGCGGGAAAAAAGCTGCTGCTCGATCGCGGACGCGATGGACGCCAGAGCCGTTGCGGACGGCATGGGCATGCCCTTTTATGTGCTGCATTATACGGAAGAATTCCGGCGGATGGTGGTGGAGAAATTTGTCCGCGCGTATCAGAACGGCATCACCCCGAATCCCTGCATCGACTGCAACCGCTATCTGAAATTCGATCTGCTGCTGGAACAGGCAAAGGCGCACGGCTGTGACACCATCGCCACCGGCCACTACGCGCGGATCCGCTTCAACGAAGACAGCGGCAGGTATGAACTCTTGAAAGGTATTGACGCCGCAAGGGACCAGAGCTACGTGCTGTACATGCTCACGCAGGAGGAGCTTGCGCACACGCGTTTCCCGCTGGGGGATCTGCATAAATCCGAAGTACGCGCCCTGGCGGCGGAATACGGCTTTGTGAATGCTGCGAAAAAAGACTCGCAGGATATCTGCTTTGTGCCGGACGGCGATCACGCGCGTTTCATAGAATCCTACACCGGAGAAAAGGCTGTGCCGGGAAATTTCGTGGACAAAGAGGGAACTGTCCTCGGGCAGCACAAAGGCATCATCCGCTACACCACGGGACAGCGCAAGGGGTTGGGCATCGCTTCCGACCGCCCTTACTTCATCACGGACATTCTTCCGGAAACCAATGAGATCGTCCTCGGACGCAAAGAGGACATTCGGGAAAGCAGGCTGATTGCGGAGGAATTCAACTGGCTTTCTATCGATACGCCGAAAGAGGAATTACGCGCCACGGCAAAAATCCGCTACCGCTTCAAAGAGGCTGCCTGCACGGCGCGTGTCCTGGACGGCGGCAGCGTGGAAGTCTGCTTTGATGCCCCCCAGCCCGCCATCACGGCGGGGCAGGCCGTTGTCCTGTATGACGGCGACCGCGTTCTCGGCGGCGGTACGATTACCCGCCGGGCGTCCGACAAGTCAACGTTTTCTATGTCTTGAAATCACTATTTCTTCTTCGGCGCGGGATCCGTCAGCTCCGGGATGGCGCCGCCGGCCACCGCCCAGAAATACAGACTCGCCACGCTGCCGCAGGGCGACAGTCTTTTCCGGTAGCGCTCAAACTTCGCGCGGTCCATCCTGCGGTGGCGGTACACCATGCGCATTCCGCGCTGTATGGCGAGATCCCCGTAACTTAAGATATCGGGTCTTTGCAGGCAGAACAGCAGAATCATTTCCGCCGTCCATACGCCGATGCCCTTCAAGACGGTCAGTGCCTCAATCGCTTCCCGGTCCGGCATCCTCGCGACGGCGTCAATGTCAAAGGCGCCGCTGTTGACTTTTTCGGCAAAATCCTTGATGTACGCCGCTTTTCTGAACGTCATCCCGAGGGTTTGAAGCGCGTGGACATCGGCGTCCCCCATGCTCGCAGGCGTGATTTCATCGAAGGTCTCACGCATCCGCCGCCAGATCGTCCGCTGTGCCTTCGTGGAAATCTGCTGCCCGACAATGTGATGCACCACCGCGGAGAACAGATCCGTATCCACCGCGCGCTCGATATGCCCGACCCTGTCAATGACATCGGCAAGCTTCGGATCCTTTGCTTTCAGATATGCGGTTTCCTTCTCTCCGTATGGAAAAAACATGATGTCAGTATATCACAGATCACTCGACGTCGCAGCAAACAAACCTGTCCCGCCGTTTTTCGGACAACGGGGGAAAAACACATTACGGTAGCAAAACTCCACGAATGGGGGGTGTTCGAAAGAATCCGGAAATGATATAGTAAGAATCGTAGGGAATCACAGGCAAACGGAGGATACCGGTATGGCTTTTTGTATGAATTGCGGAACACAGCTTCCCGACGGCGCTGCCTTTTGTATGA
>JAFZLB010000116.1 GCA_017551665.1 Lachnospiraceae bacterium | reverse complement strand
TTGTGTGCCGTGCAGATGAAGACGCGGGGGGATGTTGCGACGGACAGCGAAGGCGCAACGTCATCCGCCCCCGGCGCATCCGCAGAAGCGGCCACCTCCGCGAGGGCGCGGTAGCGGAGCTGACGCGCGGCTTCTTCCAGGCTGACGTGGGGGTGGGCGGCGCGGTAGGCCGGGGCGTCCACTTCCTTCAGCACAAAGGGAATGCCGCGCTCTTTGCAAAAGCCGCGCACAAAAGCGGCGTCACGGTCTGCGGCCTCGCCGCGGATGCCGTGATGCACATGCACGCAGCGCAGGCTGATTTCAAGATGCGATGAAAGCGTATGCAGCAGATGCAGCATACAGATGCTGTCCGCGCCGCCGGAGACGGCCGCGAGCAGCGTGTCACCGCGCCGGACGGCAAACTGCTTTCTCAACACCTCAAGGGTACGATGCACCAAAGGATCCCATTTCATGCTATCCATCATATCATATCTGCGTCTTTGCGGTTCGGGAAAATATGTAGAAACTACCGCTCGTTGCGGAAGATGGTCTCGCCCTCGTAGACCAGGCCGAGCTTTTCCTTTGCGACTTCTTCGATGAATTTTCTTGTCTTGGTGTATTTTTCGTAGGCGTCGATTTCCGCGCTGCGCTCGATCTGCTGCTCGATGCGCTGCGCAAGGTCCGCTTCGCGCGCACGCTGTTCGCGGAGCTTGGTGTTCAGCTCCACGCCCTTGACCGCCACGATGGCCGTCAGGATGATCACGACCGCCAAAGCGAAGAACATACCGAGCCTGTGGTCGCGTCTTTGTCTGTAACTGCGTCTTGCCATGAAGTACCTTTTCCTTCGCATACCGAAAGCGGACCTGGCGTCCGTTTTCGTCATCCGTATGCTATATCGGTGAGTCCATTCGAAAACTTAATAATATTTTAAACGAAATTTCGTACTTTTTCAAGCGCTATATGTTGGGGTGAGCAGCGGCAAGCACACATGGTCTGCCATGCTTGCATGAAGCAGACCGTGTGTATTTGCCGCGCAGGGGTCATGAGGAAAAAAGCAGCACGACGCATAAGCGAGTGCTGCGATTTCCGAATGCCCGCCGGATTGCGAGAGTGCGAAGCACGAAGCAATCCGAACCTCACCCCAACCTTATAAATATTTGAACATAGAGGGCGCATCCTCTTTCCGCACCGTTTCCTGCACATCCAGCACTTCGACCTTCACGTCCTTCGTGCCGAACTGGATCGTGATGATATCGCCCGCCTTCACCGGCTGCGAAGCGCGCGCCACCTTGTCGTTGATCATGACGCGTCCGGCGTCACAGGCCTCGTTCGCTACCGTGCGCCGCTTGATCAGGCGGGAAACCTTCAAATATTTATCCAGTCGCATGGAAACCTCCCTATGCTCCGATGTGAAAAAACGCTCCGCCCGACGGGACGGACAGGCTTGCCCGCAACACAGGAAAGACACCGCGTAGTGCTGCTTCGTTCCCGACCTGACACGGTTGGCGGGCTTTCCTTGTACGGGACCCGTCCGCCCCGCAGGGCGGAGCGTATTTGACTTGCAGTAACAGTTACTTTATCCTAAAACAGTTCCTTCCGTCAAGCCTTCTTCACGGATTTCTTCTTTTTCTTCTTCGCGGGTGCCGTCTTCGCATACACGGGCTGTTGCGCGTTGTCCGGGAAAAAGCGGTCTTCCACAATCCGGAACAGCGCGGGATACAGCCCCAGCATCAGGAAAGACACCAGGAAATACCGCACAAAGCGCACCAGAAACTGCCCCGTGCTCGCGGAGGCCAAAAACTCCGAAGAGAAGGGCAGCTTAAACAGCAGATTCAGCAAAAAGTAAAAGGCCAGCCCGAAGGTCATGCGCAGGATGGCGGGCACCAGGCGGCGCGTGCTCTCAAACTGAATGAAATGTTCGTCAATGAAGCAGCCGAGGAAAAAGCCGCACATGATGCCGAAGCAGGTGTAATAATCATTCGTGCGGCAGTAAAAGAGTCCCGGCAGCGAAACCAGCACCAGTGCCGCGTGCAGCATCCACTGCGTCCGCACCTTCTGCTGCAAAAAGGAAATCAGCAGGATGACCACAATGCCGAGCGCCCAGCCGGTGAGCACATCCGTCGGATAATGCACGCCGAGCATCACGCGGGACAGACCGACGAGGAAGGGGATAAGAACCGCCAGCACCCGCACAAGCCGCAGCACCTTGCGTTTCGCGCGTTTCCGCAGCATGGCGTGACGGCGCACCCCCACGGGAAAAGAGCCGTACATAATGGCGGAATTGGAGGAATGTCCGCTGGGGAAGGAATAGCCCTGGGAGGCGATGTCATAAATATCACCGTCGTGCACGGGCTTCAGACACTGGATATCGGGATGGTCAAAATAGGGCCTGCGCCGCAGCGCAATGTTTTTCAACAGCGGGTTCCACACCGTGCCCACCAGCACGTTTGTCGCCATGAAGACGCCGAGCTCCTTGTTCCAGACCCAGTACAAAAAGGCCAGCACGCCGACCACGATCGCCTCTTCCCCCAGCATGGTGAAGAAGGACATGATCACCGTCAGCACCGGTCCCATGAAGCCCTGCAAAAAGACCATGAGCGCGGGCTCAAAGCCGAGATAAAAAGTGGTTCCCTCCATGCATCAACTCCCCCCGAAAACAATCCGTCCGAAATCCTAACCAGTATACCCTATTCCGGGTGATTCTTACAAGTTGCGTTCGCGCTTGAAATAATATATGAACAGTGTTAAGATTTTGCGAAAGCGTTTATTTCGAAAAGAAAGGATGAGAATATGGCGGAAGAAGTCAGCGTATTGGTCGCGGAAGAGGATGTGCAGGAACGCATCCGCGCTCTGGGCGAACAGATCAGCAAGGATTATGAGGGCAAAACGGTACATATCATCGGCGTGCTGAAGGGCGCGTGCTACTTCATGTGCGCACTGGCCAGGTATATCAGCGTGCCCGTGACCTTTGACTTCATGTCCGTTTCCAGCTACGGCGACGACACCAAGTCCAGCGGCATCGTGCGCATCGTCAAGGATTTGGACGAACCGCTGACGGGGAAGGATGTTCTGATCGTGGAGGACATCATTGATTCCGGCAGAACGCTCTCGCATCTGATGGAGCTGATGAAGGGCAGAAAGCCGGCGTCGTTAAAGCTCGCGACACTGCTGGACAAGCCGGACCGCCGCGTGACGGAAGTGAACGTGGACTACACGGGCTTTGAAATCGAGGACGTGTTTGTGGTGGGCTTCGGACTGGATTACCAGCAGCGCTACCGCAATCTGCCGTTTATCGGCATTATGAACCTTTCATAAGGAAAACAACGGGACAACAGCGTGAATAATACAAGCAGAAGAAACTTCAGCAGTTACTTTATCATTATCTTATTCCTCATCGGGATCTTTGTCGTACTGGAAATGACAAGGGACCGCCTGGGGCAGCAGGGCACGAGCTACACGATCGGACAGCTTGAGACGGATCTTTCCGCAAACAACGTGTCCGGCGCCGTGCTGTCTCCGGACGCACAGTCCACGACGGGCACGGTGACCGTGACGCTTAAGGGCGGCGAAAAAAAGACACTCAACGTCACGAATCTGACGGAGATCGAGCACATACTGCGGGACGGCGGCGTGGATCCGACGGTCGAGGCTGCCCCCGGGGATAATTCCATCATGACCTACTTTGTGCCGATTCTGCTCGGCGTTGTCGTCATCGTGCTGATCTTTGTGATGATGAACGGCAACCAGGCCGCGCAGGGGGCGGGCAACCGCATGCTGAATTTCGGCAAGAGCCGCGCGCGCATGGCGAACGCCGAAGAAAACCCGATCAAGCTCTCGGACGTTGCGGGATTGAAGGAAGAGAAGGAACAGCTGGAAGAGATCGTCGCCTTTCTGAAATCGCCGGCCAAGTTCACGAAGGTCGGTGCGCGCATCCCGAAGGGCATTCTCCTGGAAGGCGCACCGGGTACCGGCAAAACGCTTCTGGCCCGTGCCATTGCGGGTGAGGCCGGCGTTCCCTTCTTTACGATTTCCGGTTCGGACTTTGTGGAAATGTTTGTCGGTGTGGGTGCCAGCCGTGTGCGTGATCTCTTCGCGGACGCGAAAAAGAACGCGCCCTGCATCGTCTTTATTGATGAAATCGACGCGGTGGCGAGACGCCGCGGCACCGGCATGGGCGGCGGCCATGACGAACGCGAACAGACCTTAAACCAGATGCTGGTGGAGATGGACGGCTTCGGCGTCAATGAGGGCATCATCGTTCTGGCGGCGACAAACCGCGTGGATATTCTTGATCCCGCCATCATGCGTCCCGGCCGCTTTGACCGCAAGATCGCGGTGGCGCGTCCGGACATCGGCGGCAGGGAGGATATCTTAAAGGTACACGCCCGCAACAAGCCGCTGGCGGAGGATGTGGACCTGCATCAGGTCGCGCAGACGACGGCGGGCTTTACCGGCGCGGACCTGGAAAACCTCTTGAACGAAAGCGCCATCCGTGCGGCCATGAACGACCGCGCCTTCATCACGGAGGACGATGTGAAAAAATCCTTCGTGCAGGTGGGCATCGGCACGGAGAAAAAGAGCCGCATCATTTCGGACGAGGAAAAGCGCATCACCGCCTATCACGAGACGGGCCACGCCATCCTCTTCCATGTGCTGCCGGATGTTGGCCCGGTCTACACGGTGTCCATCATCCCGACGGGCCTTGGTGCCGCGGGCTACACGATGCCGCTGCCGGAAAAGGACGAGATGTTCATCACGCGTTCGCGCATGCTGCAGGACATCATGGTGACCCTCGGCGGCCGCATCGCGGAGGAGCTGATTTTCGGCGACGCCAACATCACGACCGGCGCTTCCTCCGATATCCAGAAGGTCACACGTGCCGCACGCAACATGGTGACACGCTACGGCATGTCCACGCGCATCGGCACGATTGATTACGAAGAGCAGGGAGACGACGTGTTCCTGGGCTATGACTTAGGACACCGCAACCGCAACTCCGAATCCGTGGCGGGACAGATCGACGCGGAGGTCAAGCGCATCATTGATCTCTGCTACGAAAAAGCAAGGGAAATCATCCGCCGTTATGAGGACATCCTGCACAGCTGCTCCAAGCTCCTGATTGAGAAAGAGAAGATCGGGCGCGAGGAATTTGAGGCGCTGTTTGAGGGACGGGACACCCTTCCGGATATTGCGGCCCTGTTGCCAAACCCTTGAAATCAGCGGTTTTCGGATGATATTGTGCAAGATGCACAAATATTTTGCAAAATGTTTGTAAACATTGTCGGGCATGTGTATTGCAAGCGTGCATATATGGTGGTATGATCTTATTGTAACCCCCATACGTTACATGTTTTGCTATACCCCATAAGTAATACCTTCTTGTGAACCCCGGCTCCCCCAAGGCCGGGTTTCATATTTGTTGAGAACAATAATATGGCTTATCCCGAATATTTATTTCACGACAACACCATCGCCTATACCTTTCCGGCGCGCCTTTTGCCCTTCGGCAGCGTGACGCTGATTCTGCGCACCGCGGAGGAGGATGTCACATCCGCCTATCTTCTGAACAACGGCCGCGTGCATCCCCTTTCCTTTTACGAAAAGCGCGGGGGCTTTGATTATTACTACATCCGCATGCCGCTGGACACGGAGGTGTTTTATTACAGCTTCCGTGTGGTCTTTGCGGACGGGACAAGCGCGGGTTATGACCGCGGCGGTGTCTGCTCCCCGGACGGGGACGCGCGGATGCCCTTCTTTCTCATTCCCGGACAGGCCGTGCCCGACTGGGCTCTGGGTGCCGTCATGTACCAGATCCTCGTGGACCGCTTCTGCAACGCGGATCCGTCTTCGGATGTGCTGGACGGCGAATATCTCTACGAAGGAAAGCCGGCGCGGAAGATCGCGGACTGGGAGGATGCCCCCGTCCCCGGCGAAGACTTCCGGCATTTTTACGGCGGTGATTTGCAGGGCATCATCAACAAGCTCAATTATCTGAAAGAACTCGGCGTGGAGGCCATTTATCTCAACCCGATTTTTATCTCACCCTCCAGCCATAAATACGACACACAGGATTATGAGCATGTGGATCCGCACCTCGGGAAGCTGGTCAAAGACGAAGGAACGCTGCCGCTGCCGGAGGACACGGACAACGGGCACGCCACCCGCTATATCTGCCGCACCACGCATCCGGAAAACCTGAAGGCCACGGACGCGCTCTTTGTGCGGCTGGTGAAGGAAGCACACCAGCGCAAGATCAAGGTCATCTTGGACGGCGTCTTCAATCACTGCGGCTCCTTCCACCGCTGGATGGACCGGGAGCGCATTTACGAGCAGGCGGAGGGGAAGGCGCAGGGCGCGTTCCAGACGGAGGACTCTCCCTACCGTTCCTTCTTCTCCTTCTCCGAAGCCCTGTGGCCGATGAATGAACAGTACGAGGGCTGGTGGAGTTACGGAACGCTGCCGAAGCTGAATTACGAGGGCAGCACGGCGCTGGAGGAAGCGGTGCTTGCCATCGGACGCAAGTGGGTGTCCCCGCCTTTCTGCGCGGACGGCTGGCGTCTGGATGTCGCCGCGGATCTTGGTCATTCCAAGGAATACAATCTGCGCTTCTGGAAGCGCTTCAATGACGCGGTCAAGGAAGCCAACCCGGAGGCCGTGGTGCTGGCGGAGCATTACGGTGACGCCGGCGACTGGCTGAAAACCCGCGCCTGGGACACCGTGATGAACTACGACGCCTTCATGGACCCGGTTTCTTATTTCCTGACGGGCATGGAAAAGCATTCGGAGGATTACCGTCCGGAGCTGCACGGAAATCATGAAGCCTTCTGGGAAACCATGCGCGGCGCCGCGGGACATAACTTCCCTTCCCCTTCGCTCTACGCCGCCATGAACCAGCTCTCCAACCATGACCACTCGCGCTTTCTGACGCGGACGAACGGCATGGTGGGACACGCGAGGGAGCTGGGGACGCTGGCCGCGGGACAGGGCATCCGGCAGGAGGTCTACCGGCAGGCGACGGTCATCCAGATGACCTGGCCGGGCGCGCCGACGCTGTATTACGGAGACGAAGCGGGGCAGGTCGGCTTCACGGATCCGGACAACCGCCGTACTTATCCCTGGGGCGAAGAGGACGAGAAGATGCTGCGCTTTCACAAAGAGCTCATCCGTCTGCGCAAAAACTGTCCGGAGTGGCGCAACGGTTCCCTGCACGAAGTGCATTCGGAGCGCGGGCTGATTTCCTACGGCCGCTTTGACGCGCGTCACGCTTCCCTTGTTGTCATCAACACCAACCGCTTCGCGATGACCCGGGAATTCAACACCCGTCTGCTCGGCATTCCCGCCAACTGCATGATGCGCCGCGTGTTTCTTTCCACGGTAGACGACTTCCGTTTCCACGAACTGGACCGCAGCGTCAAGGACGGTGTGCTGACGCTGACCCTGCCGCCGCGCTGTGCCGCCATCGTGCGTTACGCGCCGCAGCGGAAATTGTCTTTCTTCTTCTGATTTGCCCCTCGTTTTTTTTCGGGACTTGTGTTAGAATAATGAGGCAAAACAAAAGTCATTTGGCGATCCATGCAAGCATGGCCGCCTGCATGACTTTTGACACTTGAATCAAACTCCAGAAAGGATGGTGCAGTGTATGGCTCTTGTTACAACAACCGAAATGTTCAAAAAAGCCTATGACGGCGGTTATGCCATCGGCGCGTTCAACATCAACAACATGGAGATCGTGCAGGCAATTACGGAAGCGGCGGCGGAGCTGAAGAGCCCCGTGATTTTACAGGCGTCCCAGGGCGCGCGCAAATACGCGAACAGCGTGTTCCTGCGTAAGCTCGTGGAAGCGGCGGTGGAACTCTATGACATTCCGATCGCGCTGCATCTGGATCACGGTCCGGACTTCAAGACCTGTAAGGACTGCGTGGACAACGGCTTTACCTCCGTTATGATCGACGCGTCTTCGGAACCCTTTGAGAAAAACATCGAGATCTCGAGAGAGGTCGTGGAATACGCGCACGAACACGGCGTTGTCGTCGAGGCGGAGCTCGGAACGCTCGCCGGCGTTGAGGACGACGTGGCCGTGGCGGATGACAAGGCACAGTACACGGATCCGGATCAGGTCGTGGAATTTGTCGAAAAAACAAAATGTGATTCCCTGGCCATCGCCGTCGGCACAAGCCACGGTGCGTATAAATTCAAACCGGGACAGAACCCGAAGCTGCGTCTGGACATTCTGGACGAAATCGTGGAACGCCTGCCGGGCTTCCCGATCGTGCTGCACGGTTCTTCCTCCGTACCGCAGGAATACGTGAAGATTATCAATGATCACGGCGGCGCGCTGAAGGACGCGATCGGCATTCCGGAGGATCAGTTAAGAGAAGCCGCCAAGCGCGCGGTCTGCAAGATCAACATTGACTCGGATCTGCGTCTCGGCATGACGGCCGGCATCCGGGAACACTTTGAGGCGCATCCGGATCACTTTGATCCGCGCCAGTACATCAGCGACGGCAGGCAATACGTCAGGGACATCGTGCATCACAAGATTCTGAAGGTGCTCGGTTCCGACGGCAAAGCCTGAGAACAAAACGAAATAAGAAAACGGGCAGCTCCGCGCGACGCACGGCGCGGAGCTGTTTTGTGATACAGGCGTCAAAAGTCATGAACTCGATTATGCTTGTATAAACCGGAAACACCGAAGGAGAGGGCATGAATAACGAACTGACAAAAAAAGACATTGAGGACATGAAGGCGGAGATTGAGCACCGTACGGTGGTGGTGCGCAAAGAGCTTTTGGAAGAGGTCAAGCGTACCCGCGCCTTCGGGGACTTGAGCGAAAACTTTGAGTATCACGCCGCCAAAAAAGCGAAAAACGAAAACGAGAGCCGCATCCGCTATCTGGACCGCATGATCCGCACGGCGACGATCATCGAAGACGCCACCGGCAAAGAGGAAATCGGCGTCAACAAAACCGTCCGGATCCGGATGGAGGACGACGGCGCGGAGCAGACGCTCACCCTGGTCACCACGGTGCGCGGGGACGCGCTGAAGGGGCTCATCAGCGTGGAATCGCCGCTCGGAAAGGCGCTCATGGGGCATAAAACCGGCGAAAAGGTGCATGTGGAGGTGAATCCGGAAATCGCCTATGACGTGACGATTTTGTCCGTGGAGGACGCGGACCCCGGGGTGGATTCACCGCTGAAATCATACTAAAAACGAACAGAATGTTCGAATCTATCATAAAGACTTGATTTTTTTCTTTACTTTTGATAAAAATATATAAGTATATGATGTATTATTAAGAAGGTGGGGACTTCTTCCATGGATGAATTAACAGTGTATATGTTAAACGGCTTCCGTATCAGCTATAACGGCAGGGAAGTCGCTTTGGGACGTAATACCACGGCAAAGTTTATCCAGCTGTTGCAGCTGATCTGGTTGTACGGGGACGAGGGCGTGACAAAGGAACGCCTGACGCTCACGCTCTATGAGGGCGAAGATCGCGCAAATCTCAACAACAGTATGAACAATCTGATCTATCAGATGCGCCGCCAGATGGTCAGGGCCGGCCTGCCGCAGCATGATTACATCATCAAAAAAGGCGGTGCCTATTACCCGGATCCGGACGTGAAGCTGATTCTGGACGTGGATCAGTTCACAAAGCTGTATTACAAGGGGCAGGACGCGGAGACGGATGAAGCGCGCGCGGACGCCTATCTCAAGGCCTGTGAGATTTTCGGCGGCGTGCTGCTGCCGGAGCTGTCGACGGAAATGTGGGTCATCACCCGCAATGTC
This sequence comes from Lachnospiraceae bacterium, assembly GCA_017551665.1. Lineage (GTDB taxonomy): Bacteria > Bacillota > Clostridia > Lachnospirales > Lachnospiraceae > Butyrivibrio. The sequence continues at coordinate 4,075 of JAFZLB010000116.1, read as the reverse complement.
GCCTTGCAGGGCATGTTCGACGAGTGCATGGACTGGCTCGGGGATTATCTGTTCAAAGAAAAGAAATATGATACGGCACAGTCGCTCTTCCATAACGCCGCCACGATTTTCCCCGACAGGGACTGGCAGGTGGGTGAGATTGAGTCGCTCATTAACCAGGGCAATTTCACGGACGCGTATAAGCTCTACGACAAGACGATCCGTTATTACGAAGAGGTGCTCGGCATTTCCGCGACGCCGCGGCTTCTGAACTGCTATCAGTTGATGCGTGCGGAGCTGGATCTGGAGCCGGATCGCATCGATGACATCCGCGGCGGCATGGTGGAAAACCGTCGTGTACTGGAAGAGGATAAGGACGGCGGCGCCTATGACTGCTCTTACCCGAGCTTCATTGACGCTTATCATATTATGAGCCGCAACATGGCGCGTACCGGTGAGTCCGTGTTTATGATGCTGACGACGCTCGTGGATTACGAGGGCAAGATCTTCCGCAATGAGGAAAAGCGGAATGACCGCTCCGACGCACTCTCGAGGTCCATCCAGGCAGCGCTGCGCCAGGGCGATGTGTTCTGCAGATACAATATTTCACAGTTTCTGATTCTTCTTTCGGGCACCAGCCGGGAGGACTGCGATATCGTCTTCCACCGTATCGAAAAGAGACTGAAGGACCTGACAGGAGGAAGGGCGGGTCTCAAGTACAGCGTGGTTTCGCTCGCTGATCTGGAGCGGGAACAGTTCTCCTGACCGATGAAAGGACGCAAAGACAGTCCGCTAAAAAAAGAAAGCACCCGTTGGATTGTGATGCTTTTGGGTGCTTTTCTTTATGTCGTCGCGGTCAATGAATTCGTGGTGCCGGTGGGGCTGTATTCCGGCGGCATCATGGGCTTTGCCCAGCTCATCCGCACCTTTCTGACGGAATCGCTGCACATGGATTTCGGCAACATCGAGATTGCCTCCGTCATCTTTTATCTGCTGAATCTGCCGGGTCTGATTCTGGCCCGCAAGGTGATGGGGCGGCGCTACCTGATCAAAACCATTGTCGCGGTGACGGTGATGACGGTGCTGATGGCGCTTCTGCCGAGTGTGCGGCCGCCGGTGCTCGGCGATGATCTGCTGGGCTCCTGTATTGTCGGCGGGATGCTGGGCGGTGTCGGCATCGGGCTGATCCTGCGCGCCGGATCTTCCCTCGGCGGGATGGAAACCATCGGCGTTGTGCTGCTGTATCATTACAAAGGGTTGTCCATCGGCACGATCAACACAATGGTCAACATGGTGGTCTATGCCATCATGTTCTTTGTCTTTGACCCCCATGTGGCGATTTATTCCCTGATCTGCGGCGCGGTCAATTCGGTGACAATCGACCAGGTGTATCTGCAGAACATCAACATGGAGGTGCATGTGATTACCACTGCAGATACAAAGGAACTGGAGCAACGCCTGATGACGGAGTTGGACCGCGGGATCACGAAATGGACGGTGGTGGGAGCCTATTCCGGCAGCGAGCAGAAAATGCTGTATATGATTGTCAACAAGTATGAGGTGCGCCACCTGCGCATGATTGTGAACGAATATGACCCGCGCGCCTTTGTGGTCTCCAAGTCGGGTGTGGGGATCAACGGGAACTACGCCAGGCATCTAAACTGACACCAGGGGTTTCAAGCGCACAAACATGAGGAACACAGCGACGCGAAATGAAATGAGCGGCGCGAATTCCGAATGTTTGCAGGATGACGGGAGCTGCAACGCAGCGGAGTCATCCGTGGGTGTCAATATATGGTATAATCGAATAAAGAGAGGATAATCCATGGATCCGCAAAATCAAAACCAGAATCAGAATAACAACAATCACGGCCCCGGGCGGGGACCGGGCGGACCGAACCGCCAGAGCATGTTCCTGCTCGTCATGGCGCTCATGGTCACGATGTTCTTCATGTCCACCTTCACCCGCATGATCGGCGGGACGCGCGAGGAGGAGATTTCTTACGATACCTTCGTCGGCAAGATCAATGCCGGTGAGGTTTCGTCCGTGGAAATCGGGGATTCGCGCCTGACCGTGAAAAGCCGCACGGACCAGTCCGTGACCTATTACGTCGGCATCGCGGAGGACATCACGACGCTGACGGGGCGGCTGCTGGAACAGAACGTGGAGATCAAACGCTACGTTCCGGACATGTACGCCACAATTCTCAATGTGTTTGTGAGTTATTTCCTGCCGGTGCTTTTGATGTGGGGCGTCTTTATCCTGCTGTTCCGCCGCATCAACCGCACGGGCGGCGGGATGTTCGGCGTCGGCCGCTCCAACGCCAAGGTCTATGTGCAGAAGGAAACCGGCGTCACCTTCCAGGATGTCGCGGGCGAGGACGAGGCGAAGGAATCGCTGGTCGAGGTCGTGGATTTCCTGCATAACCCCGCGAAGTATTCCGGCATCGGTGCGCGTCTGCCCAAGGGGGCGCTGCTCGTTGGCCCGCCCGGAACCGGCAAGACGCTGCTGGCAAAGGCCGTGGCCGGGGAAGCGCATGTGCCCTTCTTCTCTTTGGCGGGCTCCGATTTCATTGAGCTGTACGTCGGTGTCGGCGCGAGCCGCGTGCGTGATCTGTTCAAGGAAGCGTCAAAGAACGCGCCCTGCATTGTGTTCATCGATGAGATCGACGCCATCGGACGCAGCCGTGATTCCAAGTACGGCGGCGGCAATGAGGAACGTGAGCAGACGCTGAACCAGCTGCTTTCGGAAATGGACGGCTTCGATTCTTCGAAGGGCGTGCTGATTCTTGGCGCGACGAACCGCCCGGAGATTCTGGATAAGGCCTTACTGCGTCCGGGACGTTTTGACCGGCGCATCATCGTGGACAAACCGGACTTGAAGGGCCGCGAAGCGATTCTGCGCGTGCATGCCAAGGACGTCAAGATGGACGAGACGGTGGACTTGAAGGGCATCGCACTGGCGACAAGCGGTGCGGTGGGTTCCGATCTCGCGAACATGATCAACGAGGCCGCCATCAACGCCGTCAAGGCCGGCAGGGAGCTGGTGAACCAGAAGGATCTGATGGAAGCGGTGGAGCAGGTGCTCGTGGGCAAGGAAAAGAAGGACCGCATTCTTTCCAAGGACGAGCGCAAGATCGTTTCCTACCACGAGGTCGGCCACGCGCTGATTTCCGCGGTGCAGAAAAACACGGAACCGGTGCAGAAGATCACGATTGTTCCGCGCACGATGGGCGCGCTGGGCTATGTGATGCAGGTGCCGGAGGAAGAAAAATACTTAAAGACGAGAGACGAGCTGCATGACGAAATCGTCGTGACGCTCGGCGGACGCGCGGCGGAGGAAGTGATCTTCAACACGGTCACGACCGGCGCGGAGAATGATATTGAAAAGGCGACGGCAACGGCAAGAGACATGGTGACGCTCTACGGCATGAGTGATAAATTCGGTCTCATGCAGTTAGAGACCATCCGCAGCCGTTACCTGGACGGCATTCGTGAAATGAACTGCTCCGACGAAACGGCGGCGCAGATTGACGAGGAAGTGCGTCAGTATCTGGAGGACTGCTATAACGAAGCGAAGGACATCATCACGGAGCATCTTGACGCCATGGACAAGCTGGCGCAGTACCTGATCGAGAACGAGACGATCACCGGCAAGGAGTTCATGCGCATCTTCCGCGAGGTGGAAGGCATTCCGGAACCCGAGGAAGAGGAAGAAGGAGAAGCGAAGGAAAAGAAGATGCCGCGCAGGCGCATCCGCACGAAGCGTGAGGAAAGCGCCATGGTCGGCGAGGACGTGCCGGTGCGTACGGGCGGAGAAGCCTATAAGCCGGATACAACTTCCTGGAAGCGGCATGTGCGTCGCCCGGAGAGCAATAAGCATCTGTTCGGCGAGGGAGAGCAGACCCCACCGGTGCAGGTGGTGACGCCGCCGATGCAGCCTCAGCCCGCCCCGGAGCAGGCCGCCGCGCCGGCGTCCTTCGAGGCGGAGGTGCGCGACGACAAGGTCAGCGTGAACACGCACTATGACATGGAGATTAAGGCGGAGCCGGAGCCGGCCCCCGCGCCGACACCGGCCCCTGAGCTTGTCGAAGGG
>JAFZLB010000115.1 GCA_017551665.1 Lachnospiraceae bacterium | reverse complement strand
TGCCTTGGCAATACAGAAAGGTCCAACGCCTTCCTTCGTCATCTGGAAGATACGGCGGACGACTTCGGCAGCTTCCTCATCGATGATCCAGTGATTTTTGTCCTCCGGGTCCTTCATATAACCGTAAGGGGTGGAACTTGCAACGTGTTTCCCGGCTTTCCCCTTCGCGTTAAACGTCGCCCGGATCTTTTTTGACGTGTCGCGGGCGTAGTACTCATTGAGGATGTTCCGGAAGGGGGTGAACTCATCCTCATTGAAGTTATCGGCATTATCGTTCACGCCGATAAGATGAACGCCGAGTTCGCGCATGGTTTCCATGTACATCCCGACCTTCAGATAATCGCGTCCGATTCTGGAGAGGTCTTTTGCCAGTACCGTGTCCACGTTCCCGTTTTCGATTTCCTCCATCATGGCCATGAAACCAGGGCGGTCGAAGCGTGTGCCGGAGATACCGTCGTCCGTGAAATGCCGGATGTTCTTGTAACCGTGGCTTCGGGCATAATCTTCCAGCATCCGCTTCTGATTGGAAATGGAGTTGCTTTCGCCCTGCAGCTCGTCGTCATGGGACAGACGCTCATACAGGGCTGTGACTTTGGTGTTTTTCATCGGCTGCTCCTTTCTGTCACGTATCACCGGCAAAGCCTGATTCTACGCGGCTGTGGGGGGTAATTGTTTAGGTGTTCCTCCACAGTTTATAACACCGGCAGCTAATTTGAAACGACGATATTCCCTTACCGCAAAGTGATCCGGATTCTTTTTTTCGAGGTTGTTGAAGAGGATATCCACGTTGTTTTCATAATCTTCATCATCCTCGCGCACGCCGCAGGCATTGATCATCTCCAGAAGTGTTGCGAAGTTTTGCTCTTCCACTGGTGCTTCGTAATGGATGTATCCGATCAGCGCCATATACAACAGCGTCTCCGCTTTCGTCCAGAATTCGTCCCCCGCCTTGCCGTCTCCCTTGGTGTTCGCGATCAGCGTCGTGACCAGTTTCAGAATGTCCTTTTCGCTGTGAATATAGGCGAAGGGATTGTAGTGCATGGACTTCTTGAAGTTGATTGTGTTGAAGACCTTGACCTCATACCCGTTCCGCAACATAGCGTTTCCACAAGAGCCTATAATCTCACCCTTCGGGTCTGTGACAACGTAACTGGAATGACATTGCAGCAGGTTGGGTTTCAGCCAGAAACGCGTCTTACCAGAGCCGGAACCGCCGACAATCAGCACATTTTTGTTTCTGGCATTCTTTGGTTCCGCAGGCCGGCTGTTCATCGTGAGGGACTCTGTTTTTGTGAGAATCACGTTGTTTTTCGGGTCGTCATCGATAAACGGCTCAATGTCTTTTGACGTTCCCCATCTCGCACTGCCATATTCCACACCATGCCGGAACTTTTTGGCGTTCTTGCCCTTCATGTAGACCGCAAGCTTAAAGCCTGCGGCCACAGCAATACCAATCAGGAGATCCAGCGGATGAAGGGACGGCAGCGGATTGGAAAACGCTGTTCCAAAAGTCGTCATCAGTCCCTGCACCTTTGTCGAAAGGTCAGCTCCCTCCGCAAGCCGCCATGCTTCGCCGAAGTTCGTTGCCACCAGTCCCACAAGGAAAAAGGGCAGGTTGAGGATGATGGTCTTTTTGAGACTCTTCTTCCTTCGCCTGCCCTTCGGGGTGGGTTTTCCGCCTGCCGTGCGTTTCATCTGCGCGTTTCGCGGATGTCGTTTTGCCTTATTCAGTTGTTTTTTCGTACTCATCGGTCAAGCTCCTGTTCTCTCTTGCGCACCTTGCCGGCAATCTCCACCGCAGCCTCTTTCAGTTTCCTGAGCTGCTGCAGGATACTCGGCTTCTGCATGCGGCTCAACTCCTTTGCGGTGTAATCCTTTATGACCTGCGTCATCGCGTCTTGATCCTTTGCCTTGAAGAACACAAGATACCTCGGCGGCACTTCGTTTTTGTCTTTCATGACGGAGAAGGTAACGCCATACTTATTCGCGATCCGCTCAAAGTCCTTCAGTTTTCCGTCCGCAACCGGCATGGACTGCACACCGTCACCGTCGCGGAGCAAATCCTTTACCGCCACCTTCCCCTGCACACCCTTCACGTTTTTTGCCGCCTTCTGATGCTTGGCGTATTCTGCGTGCCGCTGATACATGCGAAGCGCCGTCATGAGAGAACGCATTGTGAGTCTGGTTGTTGACACACACAGGTTGATTGTCCTGCTTTCCACTTCTTCCTGAACCAATCGCATCACCATCCTTTCCTACACGCGCCCCTCCGCCATGTCATTGTTCACCCAGGCACGGAAGTAATGCCCCATAGTGAAGGGTGCGTTATACAATGCTGCCAACAGATACTGTTTGATGTTCCGGATCTTCGTCCCGTTCTCCTGCATACACTTCATCACGTATCCCACATGGAACTGGTTCAGCTTCATGAACTGGCTCTTCACGACAGAAGCAGGCTTGTCTTCCCCGGATATGCGGATCGTCCTTGCTGTCGATGTGCAGACTTCAACCAACAGCCCCATGATTTCATCCAGCTGCTCCTTCTCATACGGATACTCGATAAGCAGATGGTCATATGCCAGTTGTTTCCGGAAATAGAGCTCCATCTCCGCGCGTTCCTTTATCGCATCGACATCGCATCCGCCTGATCGGATAAGATCAGTCTCGTTATACTCAGTATTGTTATCCTCAGTATGATTACAGTGTCGTTTTGACATCCCTCGGGGTGTCATTTTGACATGCCTTGAAGTGTCGTTTTGACACTCCGCGGCGTGTCCTTTTGACATGCCGGTGGATAACGGAAGAAACTTATGCACGTAGATGATATCCGGCTGCTGGTTGAACTGCTTTTTCTTCGTGATGAGGCCGATGTCTTCTAACTCCTTTAAGAGCTTCACTGCTTTCTTGTTGCCGCAGCGCAGATGCTCCTGTACCGCCTCAATCGTGAAGTAGATATAGGCGTGTCCGTCCTCATCCGCCCACCTGTTTTTCACGGAAAGATCAAGACGATCCAAAAGGATACCGTACAGGAGCTTTGCATCCGTTGAGATACCGGAAAAGATGTCTTGTCTCAGAAGTGCTTTCGGCACACGGTAGAAAGAAAACTGCTCCGCCTCGCCGATCTGAAAGAACGGGAACGTTTCCGCGCTCAAACCTTCTTCGGGCACTTGAGATCAATCTCCTCGATGCCCTGCAAGGTGGTCGCCGCCATCCGCATCCTGCGGGCGAGGGCGATATCGCTTTTCACCTGCGCATCCGTCCTGCCACCACAGACCACAAGAATACGCGATCTTCTCAGAAGCTCTTCCCCGAAATCCTTTCTGTCCCTGTGCTCCACCGGAACCGAATCGTCCACAAACTCCTTTGTGAACAACAGCGGGCAGATCGGAGAATATCCTGCCTCGAACACCTTGCGGCAGTACTTCACCGCTCTCTTTTTTGCTTCATACTCGTCGCCGCCCCATGCTGCGGTCACGTATGCCCACGGTCTGATCATGTTAGAATTCCTCCTTCCTGTGTCTGAAGATAAGCACATTTTTGATTTCGTCAGCATGAAAAGAAAGAATGATCATGGAAAGCAGGTCTTCATCATTGAATAACTGCTTCACACTTCCGCCTCTCTCCTTGCAGTTTGCTACCATCTCTGCCAGAAGGCTCAGAATGGTGTCCCTATGGCGTATCATGTCCCCCTCACCGATCTGCTCCTTTAATTTCGCAAAAAAATCGACTGCCAGTAGAAACTCTTCCGTACTCATCGTTTTTTCTTTCTGATTCATTCACATTTCCTCCTCATAAGCTTGTTTCCTGCATCCGTTCCCGTTTCTTTTGCCACTGGTCGAGCAGCTTGATGATCGTGTCTTCCATCTGTTTGGGCGTGTAGCTTTTCGGAAAATACCGCTTCAGCACATCCTGCTTGATGGTGACGTGATCGAGATCCGACTTCTTTTCCTCACTCATGACGGCACACATGGCTTCCAGTGTGCATTTCCCGTCCTGGGAGAGTTTTTTCAGACGCTGTGCCTGGGACAGGGACGGGGTTGCCTGTCCGTATTCCATCGCTTCGAGGAATTCCGTCTGCTCCTCCGGCTTCAGGAAGGAAAGCTCTACCGCAGGGTTGAACGCCAGTTTGCGCTCATCCACCATGTTAAGAAGTTCTGGGATGAGTTCGGTGAGACGGATGTACCGTTGAACCTGCGATCGACTGTCATTAGCTTCGTTTGCCACCTGGGACACAGACCAGTTTGACTTCTCCCCAACTTGGGGAGAAGTTATTTCTCCCTTAATTCCCTGATGTTTGATCGCCTCCAGCTTCATCTTGTAAGCAAATGCCCGCTCACTCGGCAGAATCTGCTCTCTCTGCAAGTTGGAATCCACCATCAGGATAGTTGCTGCGTCATCATCCATCTGTCTGACGATCACCGGCATGGTCTCCAGTCCTGCCAGCCCCGAGGCGTGGTGTCTCCGGTGTCCCGAAATCAGTTCGAAGCCTCCCTCCTCACGCGGCCTTGCGATTGCCGGCACCATCACGCCAAACTCCCGGACACTCTCCACCGTTTTTTCCATCGCCTCATCATCCAGTACCTTAAACGGATGGTTTTTGAAGGGGTGAAGGTCAGAGAGCCTGATTTGCTCTACATGCTCCTTTGCCGCCTGTTCCCTGCTTGCGTCCGTCTCAAACAGATCATCGAGCGGTTTCAAGATAACGTTCTCGCCTCTCGCGTTCATGTGCCAATACCTCCTTTGTCAGATTTTTGTATGCCTCTGCCACCTTACCGTGGGGATCATGCTTGTAGATGCTCACGCCCTGTGCGCTGATCTCCGCCGCCCGCACCGAATGGGGGATGACCGTATCAAACACACGGATGCGGTTTCCGTAGGTGCTCCGGATCAGATCGCTGATCTCTTTGGCATTATTCGTCCGGGAATCCACCATCGTAAGCAAAATCCCGTCGAATTGCAGCTTCGGATTGATATTGCGTCGCACCCTCTGCACCGTCATGATCAGCTGTTCCAAGCCTTTCGCTGACAAGTACTGTGCCTGCACCGGGATGATCAGGTTGTCGGCAGCGGCGAGCGCGTTGACGGTCAGCATACCGAGAGATGGCTGGCAGTCCAGCAGAACATGGTCATATCCCGGCTTCACATGGGACAGATACTCTTTCAGAACACTCTCCCGGCTCATGATATTGACCAAAGACACCTCCATACCGGACAAAAGCAGGTTTGCCGGCATCAGATCGACCCCCTCCGGATGCTTCAGAATCCCTTCCGTCGGTTCAAAGGTCTCGTCCTTCAGGGTCTTTGTCATCATTTCCGTCAGTGTGACCGGCAGATCGTCCGGCTGCGGATGTCCCAGACTGATGGTGAGGGACGCCTGCGGATCGCAGTCCACGAGCAAAACGCGCTTCCCTTCCTGCGCAAGTCCGATGCCCAGATTCTCTGAAGTCACTGTTTTGGCCGTTCCCCCTTTTTGGTTAACAATGGCAGTAACTGTTGTCTTTCCCAAGGTTTCATCTTCTCCTTTCTGAGTTGTATTGCATCCGGCAGTTCCAGTGGCTCCTCACGGAGCGTGATCTTTGATTTGTCATAGGGACACCGGACAAAAAAACACTCCCGGTACTTGTAGTCCGCCATGGCATAGGGGCAGGTATTGCAGCTCGATGGCTTACGAAGCCGCACACCCGTAAATGACACGCCCTGCCACTTCTTCAGGTTCTTTCTTTGCAGCGACCGCATAGACGTTCTTCCTCCTTTCCTCGCGCCACTCGCTCACAATTCTCTTCATGCAAAACCCGATGCACGGTGCTTCCGCCCTGTGATAAGGACAGGTGTCACAGGGAAACTCTTCGTTCTCATCCACCGCGATCAGGTAATAACAGTTCAGTTTTCCCAGGCTGCACTTCGACCGGCAGTGATCGTAGAAGAAACAGTATCTGCAATCCTCCGGCTTGTCCGCTGCGTACTCGTATCCGCTCATTTCATATGGCCTCCTTTCGTTTTTGGGCAATAAAAAAGGCACCGGCGAGTTTTGCCGATGCATTATGTGGGACGAAATAACACGTAGAGGGACGAACAGGTACAGGTTGGGAAACAAAACACGACCCCCCGACCTATCGCCTGCCTCTTTGCAACTTTTTGAGCTCGTTTTTTGCTGATCTTTGCAAAAAGGCCAAAAATCTTTGCATCCACGTGTTATTTTTGCAAAGATTCTTTGCAAACCTCTCGCCTTTTTCGTGTCATTTTTATCTCGGGGAAAAGAAAAAACCGAAGCTCGGAAATGAACTTCGGTTTCTCTGAAAGTAGCGTCCCTGACGCGATTCGAACGCGTGGCGTTCCGCTTAGGAGGCGGACCCTCTATCCAGCTGAGGTACAGGGACATGTGTCAATATGAACTTGTAAATCTATCGCCTCGGTGCAAAAGGTTCCTGTTTTAACAGGGGCTTAGGAGGCGAGTGCTCTATCCAGCTGAGCTACGCAGACATGTTTTCGTCGCAGACTCTATTCTAACACATTTACCTCCCAAATGGTCAAAAACTTTCCAAAACCAGCCGGCACTTTTCGCCCGTCGCCCAAAACGCCGGAACGTTGCTTATTTCAACAGTTTCCGTATCACGTCTTCTTCGCAATCGGGGAACAATGACTTCAGATGCTTCAGGATCTTTGCGTAAGACGCCTGCGGGCTTCGCCGGTAGACGGCCTCCGTAAACGCTTTACCGAAGCGCTTTTCCGGTGTGGTGTACTCCGCCACGCCCCAGCCGTAGGGATTGCCGTAGCGGTCTTTCTCATAAACAAAATCGCTGATCACAACATAGCACTGCGCCTGCAACCTGGTGACGATAGAATCAAAGCCCTTCTTCCCGCCCTTGCGGTAATCGCCGAGCCGCTTCAGCTTCTTCGAAAGCGACGGCGCGTTGGCCTCCAGCAGTTCATACAGTTCTTTGTCGTGATAAGACGTGAGCCCGTCCTCGAATCTCGCGTCGAAGTCATAGCCGTCCCGCCGGTAGTTGGCAAAATCCGGAAACCACTTCCTGCTGATAAAGACCGCTTTGTGATCGAAGAACTTCCCGTAGGCGCAGCCCGTTTCGCGGATCACCGGCCCCTTCCATTCCCAGACGCCGTCTTCGCCGGAGTGAAACCACGCCGACGCCGCCACATGCTCCTCAATCGAAAAGCCGGGAATGGCATTGGAAAACAGGGGCACAAATCCGAACTTTCGGATGGCCGCCTTCAGATCGTCCTTTGTTTTGATGCGAAAATCGTAGCCGCTGCTCATGTTTGCCCCCTGATTCTTCTATTCCTCTTTAGTCCTTCAGGCAGCAGATTGGAACAATCAGTATCCCGTCTTTTCTTCGGTATGCGTATGAACCTGTCGCAGTTAGAATCATGCGAAAAGCAGGGGCTTTCATTTTCTGGGTATCTATTTGTTTTTCAAGCGCCATCAACGTATTTACACCTTCTTCAATTAATCTGTCTCCGCCCAGTTTCATTTCAACAAGGCCATACGAACCATTTCTGGTGTGAATGACAGCATCACACTCCAGGCCACTCTTGTCTCTGTAATGATAGACGTTTCCGTCTATTTTTTCAGCATATACTCTTAGATCCCGAATGCAGAGATTTTCAAAAAATAATCCAAAGCTTTCTAAGTCATTCACGAGATCGTTGGGCCCAATCCCCAGTGCTGCAGTACCAATAGACGGATCCGTAAAGTATCTTGTGTCTGATGTCCTGATTGCAGTCTTTGAACGCAGGTTGGGATTCCACGCAGGGGAATCCTCTATAACAAAAATCTTTTTTAGTGCATTGATGTATGAACGCAATGTAACTTCCGACAAGCTTTCAACGTCATTTGCTTTCATATCTTCTATCATTGTCGGAATCTTGGCCTGCGAGCCCACAACGCGTGCATAGGAACGAAGAAGTCTCTTGGTGCGTTCCGTATCTCTCTCAACATCATCTACTCTTGATATATCGGATTCCACAACGGCGTCATAATAATCGAATGCCTGTTGGAGCGCGATCTCCTTTTCCTGTCCAATCGCCTTTGGCCACCCGCCCCTGCAAATCAAAAAAGCGACAGAATCCAAATCGGCATGATTTGTTCCTTCGTTTCTTTCCCGGAGAATAATTCACCGAGAGAAACCTCTCCTGTGGAGTCTCCCGATTCGAAAAGCGTCATGGGTCTCATCCTCAGTCTGGTGATTCTTCCGGTACCTGTATGATGAATCGTTTTATCGTCCGGGGGTACGGATGATCCTGTCAGTATAAACTGCCCAAAGGCATCTCTTAGATCGACTTCAGCTCGAACTGCATCCCATAACTTCGGTGCCAGTTGCCACTCATCTATCAGCCTGGGGGTATCGCCTTGCAGCAACCTTTTTGGTGCAATATCTGCGAGTCCAATGTTTTGGGTCGCGTCTTCCTGCATAAACAAAACGCTTTTTGCCACTTGCATTGCTGTTGTTGTTTTTCCACACCATTTAGCGTATTATATCGCGCGCTATCGTGTTTAGCAATATTTTGCTATCCCTTTTGGCGCGTTTTTGGTATCGTGTTTGGTGTGTTTTGGGTGTTTCTTTTGTACCAGTCAAGTAAAGTAGACCTCGTCACGCCCTTATCAGCCTCGCCGGGATATGGCAATAGCCGCCCGGGTTCTTGTCCAGATACTTCTGGTGATACGCCTCCGCCGGCGAGAAATTCTGAAGCCGCTGCAACTCCACCGCGAGCGGCTGCCCCACCTTCTTTTCCTCCGCCGCGACAGCTTCCTCGATCTCCGGCAACAGGGTATCGTCTTCATAATAAATCCCCGTCCGGTACTGCGTGCCGACATCACCGCCCTGCCGGTTCACCGACAGCGGGTCGATCGTCAGAAAATACTTCCGCAGAATCTCCGCGACAGAAATCACCTGCTCGTCGAAGCGGATGCGCACCGTCTCGGCGTGTCCGGTATCCTCATGGCAAACCTGCTCGTATGTCGGATGCAAAAACTTGCCGTTCGCGTATCCGACTTCCGTTTCCACAATGCCGTCGAACTGATCGAAGAACTTCTGCGTTCCCCAGAAACAGCCCCCGGCGAGATAGATTTCTTTCATAACGCCTCCAAATCCAGGAGCGGGATCAGATGAATCACCGGCTCCTCATACGGGTGCACGCGCCGAACGGCGTCCACGGTCTTTGCCGCACATTCGGCATCCATCACAACCTCTGCTTTGATTTCCTCTTCCTCGCTGATCGTACCGACCTCCCCGATATGCGGATTCGCCCCTTCCAGCGACCGCCACGTTCCGGTTACGCGACAGTAAGACATACAACTGTCGTAGTTGCCGATCTTCCCGGCGCCTGCTTCGCGAAGCGCATCCCGTAACGCTTGCAAATGTGTTTCGGGTATGTAGGTTTCGAGTTTTATCCGGTTCACGTTCATGGCTTGAGTTCGTTTTTCTTCATCTGATACGTCATTGCCCACGATAATTTATTCCCTTTCATAACGACGCTTCAGCGACACCTTGTCCTTATGCCATCCTCACCCAAATAGATCATCCAGCACAACCTCTGCGTTGACGAAGCTGCTGTACATGTTCTTTTTGATGCCGTATGTCGTGATCATGGTCAGGGACAGTGTGTCCCTGCTGCCGGTTGATTTTTGGAAGGCGGCGATCTTGTTGCGCAGGTTTTGTTCCTCCTCCCTGTCGATTTCGTATTCGTTTACGGAAAACTTGATTTCACACAGATTGGTGACGTGATCCCTGCGGGAGATGATCAGGTCAATCTGTGCGCCGCGTTCCGCATCTTCCGTATCCTTCGCCCGGACAAACCAGGAAGACTCCTCCGAGAGCACACCGGCGATGCCGAGTTTCTGCTTGATCTGTCGGATATGATCTTTGCACAGCTGCTCGAACGTCAGTCCCGCCCACGCTCTGCGCGAAGGGCTGTCCAGCGCGTTTCTCCAGAAGTGTTCATCCTTGCCGGGGCGCTGCTTCAAAAAGCGGAAATAGAACAGGGAATAATAGTCCGCAAGCTGGTACAGGGTTTCCTTTTTCTTCTTGTTGTAAAAGGCGTATGCCCGGACAAAGCCGGAATCGGTCAGGTTCTGCAGCATTTTGGACAACACGCCGTTTTCCGGAAGCTGTGTTTTGCGGGCGATTTCGCTGCGGGTGTATCCGCTTTTTTTCTCATTCAGCGCTTCCGCGATGCGGATGTATTGCTCACTGTTCGTAAAAAGGGTATGATACAGATGCTCGAACTCATCCCATAACTCCGCGCGCTTGCGGAAAAAAAGATGATCGATGTTCTCACGGTAAGAACAGGTCTCGTCCAGGAGGCTTAAGTAATACGGGATGCCGCCCATCACCATATAGCATTCCGCGATGTCAAAACGGGACCAGCGAATCCCGCGCGAAAGCAGATAGGCCTCCGTTTCCCCGAGCGTAAAGGGTTCCAGAAAGATTCTGCATGTCTGGCGGTGAAAGAGCCCGCCCTTGTTTTCGGCGATTTTCTCTGTCATCCAGGCCGTTGCGGAGCCGCAGATGATGAAAACCAGATTCTTCCTCCGGGCTCCGAAGCTGTTCCAGAACCATTCGAAAGAGGACAGGAACTTTCCGCGCGGCGTGTCCATCCATGGCAGTTCATCGAAAAAGACGATCTGTTTTTCTGTTTCGGGGAGCGTTTCCAGATAATCCCTGAGCGCTCCGAACGCGTCCATCCAGTCTGCGGGCTGCGAAAAAGGAGCGTTCGTCTGACGCCGCATTTCATCCGCAAAGTTTCTTAGCTGAACATCGCGCGTTTCGCCGTAGATGCCGGTTAATTTGAAATCAAAGCGTCCTTCGAAATAGCTGTTGATCAGGTATGTTTTCCCGACACGCCTTCTGCCGTAGAGGATGACCAGCTGCGCTTCTTCCTGTGCCATGCAGCGGTCCAGACGATGGCATTCTTCTGTTCTTCCAATAAGCTGTTCTGCCTGCATCTTTCACTCCGTTTACCGCTAAAAAAGAAAATCTCTTCCTGATTATCGTATCACGAAGCAGATACATTCGCAAGCTATATTTTATCTAAATCTCAAAATAAAACATGATTTAGATAAGGTATGGGCTATATTTTATCTAAATCTCGAAATAAAGTGCGATTTAGATAAGATAAAGGCTATATTTTATCTATATCTCAAAACCTCGGCTTTTCGCTGCCGGGGTAGCGGATGGCGCCCTGCATCCAGATGTTGCCCTTGAAGCGGCGGCCTTTTTTGGGTTCGCCGGTGAGGTCGGCGGCGTTGACGGCCAGGTCAAAGGTCAGGTCATTGCAGAGCAGCTTCATCACAAAAATCGTTTCCTTGCTGTAGGGATTTTCCTCGGCGTGGCACTGCAGGATTTCGCCGAGGACCGAGTAGTGGTCACACTCCACTCCGAAGGGCATGAAGTAGGTGTCCACCAGGGTAAAGACATCGCTTTCGTGGATTTTTTTGGAAACCGCCGTATAGGTGTCCATGTCCTCCAGGGTGAGGGACTCCATCGCTTCCTCATTGCCCTTTTTGGCATCGGCGATCATGCGGTAGCGGCTGACGGCTTTTTTGCGCGTGATTCTGCGTTCCTGCAGCGTTTTCATCACGGGCATGATGATGGTGCCGCCGTCGGAAAGCGCGGAAAGCGAAGTTTCCGCACCCTTTAAGGCACTGCGTCCCCGCGCGGCGTGTTCCATAAAATCCGTCATGTTGCGAAGATAAAAGATTAAAGAGACGCCGACCCTCGTTTCATCCACGAGACCTTCATAGGCCACGTGCGAGGAAAGGCGCTCCACGGAAACCTCCTCGGAAGTGGTAATGTCCTCGCTTGTCACGTAGGGGACATAATAGTCATACAAAAACGCGCCGTTTTCATCAAAGGATCCGCAGACGGCAATGCCGGTCCCTTTGGCGTATTGTTTATAAAACACGCCGTAGGGCACGTCCTCTTCCTCATCCGTCACGCGGCTGACGCCGTCGGCGTTTTGCACCACGTCATTGACCAGGCGCCGGATGTCCTCTCTTTTTCTGATGCCGGAAAAACCGACCGCGCGCAAAAAGTAGTGAATCATGCCGAAAGCATCTCCTTGCCTCCCATGTAGGGACGAAGTGCTTCGGGAATGTACACGCTGCCGTCCTCCCGCAGATGGTTTTCCAAAAAGGCGATCAGCATGCGCGGCGGCGCGACCACCGTATTATTCAGCGTATGCGGCAGGTAATTGGCTCCGCCGTCCGCGGGTTTCACGCGGATTTTCAAACGTCTCGCCTGGGCGTCACCCAAATTGGAGCAGCTCCCGACCTCAAAGTACTTTTGCTGTCTCGGCGACCAGGCCTCCACGTCGCAGCTCTTCACCTTTAAGTCCGCAAGATCGCCGGAGCAGCACTCCAGCGTCCGCACGGGAATCTCAAGCGTGCGAAAAAAGTCCACGGTATTCTGCCAAAGTTTGTCATACCACATGGGACTTTCCTCCGGCCTGCAAACCACGATCATCTCCTGCTTTTCAAACTGATGAATGCGGTAAACGCCGCGTTCCTCCACCCCGTGCGCGCCCTTTTCCTTGCGGAAGCAGGGGGAATAACTCGTCAGCGTCTGCGGCAGCTGTTCCTCGGGAAGAATCTGATCTTTGAAGCGCCCGATCATGGAATGCTCACTCGTGCCGATGAGGTACAGATCCTCGCCCTCGATCTTATACATCATCGCATCCATTTCCGGAAAGCTCATCACGCCCTCGACGACATTGCCGTGAATCATAAAGGGCGGGATGCAATAGGTAAAGCCGCGGTCGATCATGAAATCCCTGGCATAGGAAATCACGGCGGAATGCAGCCTCGCGATATCGCCGAGCAGATAATAAAAGCCGTTGCCGGATACACGGTCTCTGGCCGCGTCCAAATCAATTCCGTGCAAACGCTCCATGATGTCCGTGTGATAAGGAATTTCAAAATCCGGCACCTTCGGTTCTCCGAAGCGCTCAATCTCCACGTTTTCCGTATCGTCTTTGCCGATCGGAACGGTAGGGTCTATGATCTGCGGGATCTTCAGCATGATCTCGCGCACCTTTTCCGCCGTTTCGGCTTCAAGCGTTTCCAGCTCCGAAAGGCGTTCCGCGTTCTTTGCTACCTCCGCCTTTTTTTCTTCGGCTTCTTCCTTTTTTCCTTCCTTCATCAGGGCGCCGATCTGTTTGGAAATCTCATTGCGGCGCTTGCGAAGATCATCCGCTTCCTGCTGATACGCGCGGGCATTTTTGTCCAGTGCCTGCACCTCATCCACCAGGGGGAGCTTCTCCTCCTGGAATTTCTTGCGCATGTTTTCCTTTACCAGCTCCGGCTCTTCCCGGATCAGTTTCATGTCAATCATCTTTTCGCCGCTTCCTTTCTATTCTCTTGGTCTCAATGCTTCGGAAAAGGCCTGCTGCTCTTCCCGGCCCAGTTCGATTGCGCTCTGTCCCGCCACAATTTCCTTGATGTAAGAATAACAGCCGTCCGCGGACTGCACGCTGTTCAAGACAAAACCGTTGTCCTCCGTATCCAGCATGCACAGCGCAAAGGAAAGCTGTCCGCCCATCTGGTGGAAGGCGTCGTATTTGACAATCCCGACTTTGCACACATGCGAAAGCATGTGGTCTTTGATGTCCTCGATGTCGCGTTTGTTGCGGGCACCGTTCTTCACCAACTGCTTGTTGTCCCGAAACAGCCCCTTAATCTCCGATTCCAGCGAGGCTCCCTCGCGCCCCTTCGTAAAGGTCCGGATTTTCCGCTCCAGACCGGATAATTTTACGAAGAGCAGGATCACCAGCGCCAGCAAAATCACGACGGCGGCAATCAGTATGATGGTGACAATATCCATAAGCTCCGCTCCTTTTTATGCCAGCAGTTTTCCGGAAATCCGCTCCAGGTCATCCCCGGAATAAAACTCGATTTCCATCTTTCCGCCGTTACCGCTTCCCTTGGAAATGATTTCCACGCGGGTGCCGAGTGTCTGCTTTAAGCGCTCCGCGAGATCCTTGTAAATGGCCTCGAGCGCCTCATTCTTTTTCTGCTGTCTGCGGATTTTGCCGGGGGTGTCCAGCTGCTTCACGATTTTTTCCGCGTCGCGCACGCTTAAGCGCTCGTCAAAAATCCGCTGCGCCAGACGGTACTGCTCCTCGGGATTCTCCACGGGAATCAGCGCCCGCGCGTGTCCCGTCGTCAGCATCTCGTCGATCACCATCTGCTGCACCTCGGGACTCAGTTTCAACAGGCGCATGGAATTTGTAATATACACGCGGCTCTTCGACACGCGCTCCGCGACCTCGTCCTGCTTCATGTTGAACTCTTTGATCAGACGCTCATAGGCCTGCGCTTCTTCAATCGCGTTTAAGTCCTTGCGCTGGATGTTCTCGATCAACTGGATCTCGACGATTTCCCGCTCCGTCAGATCATTGCGGATGACGACCGGCACTTCCTTTAAGCCGACCTTCTTTGCCGCGCGCCATCTGCGCTCGCCGGCAACGATCATGTAATAATTGTCCCGCTTGCAGACAAGCAACGGTTCCAGGACGCCGAACTGTTTGATGGAATCCGCCAGTTCCTCCAGCGCGTCCTCGTCGAAATGTTTGCGCGGCTGTTCTCTGTTGGGCTCGATCTTGTTGATGCCCATCATCGTGCGATCTTCCGCGGCAAGTTTTTCGCTTCCGCTCTCCTTCCCCTTTTTCGGCGGAATCAGGGAATCCAGTCCGCGGTTCAATGCTTTTCGTTGTGCCATTGGTGTTACATCCTCCCCCGTTTCATGTGTCTTTGTTTTTTTCGATCAGTTCCTTTGCCAAAAGGCGGTAAGCCTCGGCGCCCGCGCTGCGCGGTTCGTATTTATTGATCGGCTTGCCGAAGCTCGGCGCTTCCGCCAGCCGGATGTTTCTCGGAATCAGTGTGGTGAAGACATGCTCCGTCATATTGCTGCGCACATTTTCCACGACCTGTGCGCTTAAGTTCGTGCGGCTGTCGTACATGGTAAAGACCACGCCCTCGATCGTCAGGTTTTCGTTGAGCCGCTCCCGTACCAAAGAGACGGTGCGAAGCAACTGCCCCAATCCTTCCAGCGCATAGTATTCGCACTGGATCGGCACCAGCACGGAATCCGCCGTCGTCATGGCGTTGATGGTTAAGATGGAGAGCGACGGCGGGCAGTCCAGCAGAATGAAATCGTAGGCCGGACGGATCTTTGCGATTTCTTTTTTCAGGGCATATTCCTTGTCATCGATGCCGATGAGTTCGATCTCCGCCGCGGCCAGATCCACATTGGAGGGAATCAGATCTATGTCCGCTTCCCGGATATGCAAAATGGCATTGGATGCGGTCATCTCTCCAATCATGACTTCATAGGTGGAGTATTCCTGCTCGTTTTTGTCGATGCCGAAGCCGCTCGTCGTGTTGCCCTGCGGGTCCGTGTCAATCACAAGCACATGCATCCCTTCGGCCGCCAGCGCCGCCGCGAGATTGATGGTGGTGGTCGTCTTTCCGACGCCGCCTTTCTGATTCGCGATCGCGATACATTTATTCATGGAAGTCTCTTCTCCTTACAGGAAGATAGTTTAACACAAGTTTTCCCTATCTGTAAATGTTTCACGTGAAACATTTTTGGCCCCCGTGAAACCTTTTTTGCCCTTCCACAAGATGTTTTTTTCAAAAATAATGTCATGCCATATCTTGTGGGACGCGCGTTTTTGGAAAAAATGTTTCACGTGAAACATTTAGAGGGGTCGTTTTTTTGCCATGCCCGCCCGGCGCGGATACTTTTCCTCCGTGGCTTTTACCTTTTCAACAAAGACGAGTCTCCTTGCGGTGTCCGTATTCGGCAGGACATAATCCTCCGTCCGTAATAACCTTCCGCCCAAAATCTCCAGCGCCTTTGCGGCTCCTTCAATTTCCTCATCCGTCTCCCGGCTCTTGTATGCCGCAAACACCCCGCCGACGCTTAAGAGCGGCAACGCGTATTCCAGCAAAACCGAAAGCTCCGCCACCGCCCTGGCTGTGACAAGGGAAAAATGTTCCCGCAATTTTGGCATCCGCCCGGCTTCTTCCGCGCGCATCTTCTGAATATGAATTCCTTCGTCCGCGGGAAGAATGGCCGCCCGTACTTCTTCCAAAAACAAAACGCGCTTTCCCTGGGTCTCGACCAGATGCACTTCCCAGTCCGGAGAAAAAAGTTTTAAGATCATCCCCGGAAAACCCGCGCCGCTTCCAAGGTCCGCAACCTTCCGTCCTCCGGTTTCACGTGAAATCTGCTCCGGCAAAAAACGCAACAGCGCCAGCGAATCCGCCACATGCAATCTGCAAAAATCCGGAAAAGCATCGATCGCCGTCAGATTCATCTGCGCGTTCCGCTCCGTCAGCAACAGATAATATTGTTGCAGCTGTTCCTTCTGTTCTTCGGACAAGGGGATGTTCCAAAGGGAAAGGTCTTGTTCCAGCTGCGAAAAATCATGCATCGCCATCGGTCCTTCCCCCTTTCGCCCGTCCTTCCGCCGCTTCAAGATAAACCAAAAGCACGGAAATATCCGCCGGATTCACACCACCGATGCGGGAAGCCGCGCCGATGTTCTCCGGCCGGAAGCTTTCGAGATGCTGCGCCGCTTCCTTCCGCAATCCCTTAATGGAAAGATAGGAAATGTCCGCGGGAATCCTGCGCGTTTCCATTTTGCGGAACTGCTTCACCTGCTGCTCCTGTCTGGAAAGATATCCCTCGTACTTGATCTCGATCTCCGCCTGCTTTGTGACTTCCTCATCCAGCAAATCCGTGCCGGTCGCTTTTTCACGTGAAACCACTGCAGGCCGTTCCGTATCCAGCGCCGAAAGCATTTCATACGAAAGCTCCGGTCGGGAAAGCAGGGCCGCCAGGGTCGTTCCGCTCCGAATCGGCGCGGACGCGTTTGCTTCCAAAAATACCCGCACCGTTTCCGTCGCCCCGATTCTCGTATGCTTCAGGCGTTCCATCTCTTTTGCGATCCGCTCTTTTTTCCAACGGGCACGCGCGACCTGTTCCTCCGAAACGAGTCCCGCCGCATAGCCTTTTTCCCTGAGACGCAAATCCGCGTTGTCCTGCCGAAGCAAGAGTCGGTACTCCGCCCTGGCCGTCATCATCCGGTAGGGCTCCCACAATTCCTTATGCACGAGGTCATCCACGAGCACGCCGATGTAACCTTCCGCGCGGTCAATAAAAAGACCTTCGCCGCCCAATACTTGTGCCGTCGCGTTGACCGCGGCGTACAGTCCCTGCGCCGCGGCTTCTTCATAGCCGGAAGAGCCGTTGATCTGTCCGGCGAAAAACAAACCCTTACAAACACGGCTTTCCAAAGAAAGCGTCAGCTGCCCCGGTGCAAGGCAATCGTATTCAATCGCATAGGCCGGCTTTACAATTTCACAATGCTCCAGTCCCGGCACCGTGCGGTAAAAGGAAATTTGCACATCCTCCGGCATGGAAGAACTCATTCCGTCGATATACATTTCCGTGGTGTCCGCCCCTTCCGGTTCCACAAAAATCTGATGCCGGTCCTTATCCGCAAAGCGCACCACCTTGTCCTCAATGGAAGGACAGTAGCGCGGCCCCACCCCCTCGATCACCCCGGCGTACAGCGGCGAGCGGTACAGGTTTTCACGTAAGATTTCATGCGTTCTTTCATTGGTATAAGTAAGATAACATGGGATTTGTTCTTTCTGCACTTCCTCCGGTTCCGTGTCAAAGGAAAAAGGAATCACCGGAACATCACCCTCCTGGCGTTCCATTTTGGAAAAATCCAGCGACTGCCCGTCCATCCTGGCCGGCGTTCCTGTCTTGAAGCGGCGCAGCTTCACCCCGATCTCCGTAAGTGCAGAAGATAAAAGCGTCGCCGAAGGCTGTCCGCTCGGACCGCTTTCCGTAATCACTTCCCCCGTGAGGCAACGCGCCTGCAAATAAGTGCCGGAGCAGATGACGCAGACCCTTGCCGGATAGGAAATGCCGGTCCTTGTCACCACACCCTTGAAATATGGCCTTCCGTCCTCGCCCCTGTCGGTCAGAATCTCTGCGATTTCCGCCTGACGAAGGGAAATATTCGGGTTTTGCTCCAAAACCCTTCGCATGTGTGCAGAATATTGTTTTTTATCCGCCTGGGCGCGCAGGGAATGCACCGCCGGACCCTTCGAGCGGTTCAGCATTCTTGACTGCAAAAAGCAGCGGTCGATCGCATGTCCCATCTCTCCGCCGAGTGCGTCGATCTCCCGCACCAGATGTCCCTTGGAAGAGCCGCCGATATGCGGGTTGCAGGGCATAAAGGCCACATGATCCGTGCTTAAGCAAAACACGACCGTGCGCAGACCGCGCTTTGCAAAGGCCAGCGCCGCCTCGCATCCGGCATGTCCCGCACCGATCACAACGGCATCGTATGCGCTTTGTTCCATCCGTATTTCCGTCAAAAATGCCTTCCTTATTTTCCCATGCAAAAATCGCTGAAAATCCTGTCGATCAGTTCCTCGCTGACATCCTCCCCGGTAATCCGCCCGAGGGAAGCCGCGGCTTCCATCAGATCCACGGTCAGAAATTCCTCGCTGACCCCTTCCGCAATGCCGCCTTCCGTGCGCTTCAGCGCTTCCGCCGTCTGCAAGAGCGCTTCCCGATGCCGTTCGCTTGTCAGGAAAAACTCGCCCTGTGCCGCAGTGTTTTCCTTCAAAAACAGTTCCGTCACCGCGTCGGAAAGGGAAGAAATTCCTTCATTGTTCAAAAGCGAAGTCGTAATCAGACGCAGTTCGCGCCCCGCTTCCCCCGCAGAAAGTGCTTCTTCCAAAAAAACCTGCGCTCGTTCCTTTGCCTGCGAAAGCGAAGCGTCGTCCAACAAATCCGCCTTATTCAAAACCGCGATCACCGGCGTCTGTTCCGGAAGCGCGGATAACACTTCCTTTGCTTCCTCCGGCACCTTCGTCACATCCATGACGAGAAACAAAAGCGCCGCTTCCTTTGCGGTTTCCTTTGCCCTTTGCACGCCGATTTCTTCCGCGGCGTCCGCCGTCTTACGAATGCCCGCGGTATCGCTTAAGAGCAGCATCCATTCGCCCAGCTGCAGCTGCTCTTCCAAAACATCCCGCGTCGTGCCGGGCAGATCCGTCACGATGGCGCGTTCCGTTCCGAGCAGGCAGTTCAAGAGCGTGGATTTTCCGGTGTTTGGCGCCCCGATGATGGCACAGCGGATGCCGTCCTTGCGCAATCGCCCTTCCGCGGCGCTGTCCAGGAGCTTCCCGATGTCTCCGCGAAGCGCTTCCGTCACGGAACGCAACCGTTCTCCATAGCCTTCCAACTGTTCCGCGTACACATCCGGGTCATCGAGCGAAGCCTCAATGAAGGCCGTTTCATGCAACAGCGTCTCCCGCATCCGCCGCACTTCCTTCCCGAGTACCCCCGACAGCTGGCGCTCCGCGTTTTGCAGTGCAAAGTCATTCTGCGCCCGGATCATATCCTGCACCGCTTCCGCGGCGGACAAATCCATCTTTCCGTTCAAAAAGGCGCGTTTCGTAAATTCGCCGGGCAGAGCCGCACGCACCATGCCCTTTGTGCCGGACAGTACGCGGCGCAGCGTTTCGCGTAATACAAAAGCACCGCCGTGGACATTGATTTCCACAACATCCTCCCCCGTATAAGAGGAAGGTGCCCGCATGACGGAAACAAGTGCCTCATCCAGGATGCTTCCGTCTTCGCGCAACACATAGCCAAAGCGGATCGTGTTTGCCGCACGCTCCGTCAGGGTATGCTTCATGGAAGCGTCCGTAAGCACAAGATCGCAGGCTTCCAGGGCCTTCGGCCCCGAAACGCGCACGATCCCGATGCCCGCGTCATTCATAGAACTTGCAATGGCCGCGATGGTTGTCGCTTCTTCCAAAATATCTTATTCCTTTCGTTTCGGCGGGCGCTAGCTCGAAAACGCGATGCGCTTTCTCGCTGTGGCTGCTCGCCAAATGCCCAAGTGCAGGAACGGCTCATTGCAAGCAAGCTTGCTTGCGCTTTACCTGCACCTGGTCGCCCGCCTTCACAGAATTACAAAAACGCCGCGGTATGATTCACCGCGGCGCTGATGCTTCCTTCTTTGGCCGCGTCTCTTACGACCGTTTCGGCGTCACCACCACGCGGCGGTTCGGCTCTTCGCCCTCGGAATGTGTGGTCACATAGCGGTCCTGCTGCAGCGCGGAATGAATGATCCTGCGCTCATAAGGATTCATGGGCTCCAAAGAAACCGGCCGGCGGCTCCGCTTTACCTTAAAAGCAATGTTCTTCGCGAGATTTTCCAGCGTGGCCTTGCGGCGCGCGCGGTAATTTTCCGTATCCAGCTTGACATGCACATATTCCTCGGCGCTCTTATTCACCACCAGGGAAACCAGATACTGCAGGGAATCCAGGGTCTGTCCGCGCTTGCCGATCAGAACGCCCATTTCCGGCCCCTTCAGTTCCATGTTCAGCGTGTGATCCGTCTCGTCATACTTGCTCTCCGTTTCCACGGTGAGCTGCATCGCCTTTGCCACATCCTGCACAAACTGTGCGGCGGTTTCCGTCGGTGCGCTTTCCTTCACCGCGGCCCGGATGACCGCGGGCTTTGCGCCCATCCCCAAAAAGCCGCTGGAACCTTCGTTATCCACTTCATAGACCAGCTTGCTGCTGGGAACGCCGAGCGCCCTGCAAGCTTCCGTGATCGCGTCATCTACCGTTTTTGCCGAAAACTCTTGCATAATGCCTCCTACTTATTGTTCTTTTCCTCGTAAGCGCGGACCATGTTTGCCGCGGCCAGAAGCGAATCCTTCCTGGCCTTGCCGCTGTCATAATACCCGCGCGCCTTTTCCAAAGCGGCGTCCTTTTCCTCCTGTGACATGGAGGAACCGGAGAAATTCACATAAGAAGCGAGGGAGCGTGTGTTCATGGCCGCGTACTGCGACATGTTCTGCGTGCGCTCACCCTTCTTTTCCAGCTTCTTCTTGTATTTTTCCTGATTTTCCTCGATCATCGCCTCGATGTCCATGCGGTCAATCCAGCGATTGATGAAGATCTGCTGCACGATACGGATGACGGCACCCGCGATCCAGTAAAGGCCGACACCGACCGGCAGCGAGAAGCAGATGAAAGCACTCATCAGCGGCATGAAATAGTTCATCGTGCGCATCTGATTTGCCATCCTGGCCTGCGGATCATTCGGGTCACCACCGGCGGATGCCATCTGCGGCATCAGCTTCGTGTTCAGCCACTGCGTCGCCGCGGCCAGAAGCGGAACAAGAATCGCAAAGAGGACCTTCAGATAATTGCTCTCGGCCCAGTTGCTTTTGATGGTCTGGCTGGGAGAATCCCCGATGTTCATGCCGAGGAAGTTGTTCATGCTCTCCACCTTGGCACGCACTTCCGCCGTCACGACATGCTCCGCACCGTTATCGACCTCCGGATAATTCGCCTCGATCCGGTCCCAGTCCGCGGTAGAAGCGCGGTTCAAAACATCAATATACGTATTCTGCGCGTATTCGTTGGCCTGCTCCTCCGTAAAGGCTTCGTTATGAAACTGCGCGGCATACTGCGCGGCACCGCCCAGCCCTTCCATAAACTCCGCGGAACCGGTCACGCCAAGAAGTCCCACGGCCAGCGGGAAGAACACGCGCTTGACCTTCGTGACATAGGCGGGAATCGCGTAGATCACGCGGTACAAAGCCCAGAGAATCGGCAGCTGCACCAAAAGCGGCAGACAGCTTCCCATCTGGGACACGCCGTATTTGGCATAGACCTGCTTCATTTCTTCCTGCTGTGCGTACATGGACGCGTTGTCCCTGCGGCCTTCGTACTTTTTGCGGATGGCGGTCAGCTCCGGATTCATTTTGACCTGAAGCTTGGAAAAGCGCTGCTGGCGGATGGTGAGCGGCAGCATCAGAAGGTTCACAATCAGTGTAAACAGGATGATGGTGATACCGAGATTTTCAATGCCCACGGCGGAAAGCAGTTCATAGATGCCGTGCATGATAAAGCCGAGCAGTTTGGAAATCGGACCGATAATGCGTCCCTGGTTCTGAGTCAGATAGATCACGTTCTTATTCCCCCCTTACGGAACCGGATCATAGCCCCCGCTGGACAACGGGTTACAGCGCAGAATCCGGTAAGCGGCCATGGCGCTGCCCTTCAGCGCGCCGTATTTCAAAACCGCTTCCTCGCCGTACTCGGAACAGGTGGGAATGTAGGGGCAGCGTACCGTCTTGCCCGGCGCAATCACTCTCCTGTATCCGCGTATCCCCGCGACGATGATTTTCTTCATATTAAATAGTACCTTTTGACCTGTCCAGCAACGGCAGGAGTTCCTTCTGCATCGCGGAAAAGGTCAGCGACGAGGGCGTTTCGATTTTTACCTCCCGCTTCATCACCACCAGAAAGTCCCGTCCCGTCCCGAGCGTATCACGCTGTAAGCGGAACACTTCCTTGACCAGACGGCTGAAGCGGTGCCGGACCGCGCTGTTTCCGTTCTTTTTGGAAACGGTAATGCCCAGGCGGTTTTCCGAAAGATCATTGCGCCGCACAAAGAGCAGCAGCTCAGATCCCGCAAAACGCCTTCCCTTCCGGTACATCTGCCGGAAGTCCGCAGGCTTCCTTATAGATGACAAACGCGAATATGGCCGGCATATCCGCGTGCGTTTCGCTGCGTTTTCCGTAAACCCTTCGCTCAAACGGTCAGGCGCTTCCTGCCCTTGAGTCTTCTTGCCGCCAGTACCTTGCGGCCGCCTTTGCTTTGCATCCTCGCACGAAAACCGTGTACGCGCTTGCGCTGTCTTCTGTGCGGCTGATACGTCATTTTCATCTGTCTTTCCTCCGAAATGATGCGTCAATCTAAGACATTATAAGGGAGAACGAAGGCTCCGTCAAGCAAAAACCGCTTTTTTTCCGTATTTTTTCAAAGCGCCATCCGGCAGGCCGCGAAAGGGAAAAAAATCCAAAAAAATTTTATGCAAGATCTTGTGCCTTCTTCTTTTTTCCACAACCACATGTTGAAACGGTGGATAAAGGGTGCATTCCTCCACCTGCCCCTCCATCATCCACTTTTTGTGGAAAACCTGTGGATAAGTACCGTTTTTTCGGCTTTTTTATCCACATTTTTGCAAAAAAGCCGGTGTCCTTGCCAAATTTTCATAGAGTTATCCACTTATCCACCGAAATTTGCCTTTTTCAAAAAGCTCGCTTATAATGAAGTCCGTTTCCGATCACCGTTTTTGGAGGATTTTTTATGCCGACTGCCGAAGCCGTATCCCAGACCCTGTCCGATCATTTCGAAGACGTCAAGGAGCAGATCCGCGAAAACTGCAACTTAACCAACATTTCCTACGACACCTGGATTGCGCCCCTGAGCTTTTTGTCCTACCGGGACGGCGTGGTGTCCATCCTGATCCCGACGGACAATTTCCTGCAACAGTCCTATCTGGAAAAGCATTACATTGACTTTTTCCGCGTGTTTTTGTCGGAGCAGGCCGGCATCAACGTGGATGTGGCCTTTGTCCTGCCGAAGGAAACGCCGTCCGCAGCGGAAAAGGACGCACAGGGAGACGCCTTTTCCGCGGAAGAGACGGACACGCCCCTGCCCTCGCTTTCCGATTTCAGCGGCCTTAACGAAAAATACCGCTTCGATAACTTCGTTGTCGGCGGGAATAACAACTTCGCTTACAGCGCCGCCGTGGCCGTGGCGGAAACGCCGGGTGTCACCTACAATCCGCTCTTTCTCTACGGCGGACCGGGGCTTGGCAAAACACATCTCATGCATTCCATCGGCCATTTCATCGGCATGAACGTGCCGGGTTCCAAAATCCTCTATGTCACGAGCGAACACTTCACGAACGAGGTGATCGAGGCCATCCGTTCCGGTCAGAAGGATTCCAAGATCATGTCGCGCTTCCGCGAAAAATACCGCACGGTGGACGTGCTGCTTCTGGACGACGTGCAGTTCATCATCGGCAAGGAGAGTACGCAGGAGGAATTCTTCCATACCTTCAACGCCTTGAAGGAAGCGGGAAAGCAGATCGTGCTTTCCTCGGACAAGCCGCCGAAGCAGATGGAAACCTTGGAAGAGCGCTTCCGTTCCCGCTTTGAAAGCGGCCTGATCGCGGATATCCAGGCACCGGATTACGAGACCAAGATGGCCATTATGAAAAAGCTGGGCGAGCAGTATCCGGTGGAAATCGACGACGGCGCCTACGCCTACATCGCAAACAACATCAAGTCCAATATCCGCCAGCTGGAGGGCGCCTTCAATAAAATCATCGCCCACTCCAGGATCAACGCGGTGCCGCGCATCACGGAGGAAATTGCCGCGGATGCCTTAAAGGACTTTTTGTATCCGGACGCGGACCGCATCATCACCTACCAGCGCGTCATCGACACGGTCTGCGAGCACTTTTCCGTCAGCCAGGAAGAGCTTCTTTCGCAAAAGCGCAGCGCCGAGATCGTTTTACCCAGGCAGCTGGCCATGTTTCTTTGCCGCAAGCACGTTCCGAACAATTCCTATAAGGAAATCGGATCCTCTCTCGGCGGCAAGGATCACACCACCGTGATGAATGGGGAAAAACGTGTGGCTGAGCTGTTGAAAACCGATGCCGAGGTACAAAGAACCATGGATGTCCTGTTGAAAAAACTCAATCCGTCCCTCTGAGTATCCACAGGAAAAAATTGTAAAAAAGTCCGAAATAATGTATAATAGAGGGTGATTTGCACATCATCACCGCTATGAAGACGAAGATGATATTATTCTCTTTTTTATTTCTTTTTTCGGGGGAGGAAAAGACATGAAATTTATCTGTGCACAACAGGAACTGAACGCCCGCACAGCGATCGTTTTAAAAGCGGTTCCTGCCAAGACAACGATGTCCATTCTGCAATACATTTATATTGACGCGGGAGAAGAGGGCATCCGTTTCTTTGCCAACGACATGGAAAACGGAATAGAGACAAGGGTGAACGGAACCGTGGAAGAGACCGGCTATGTGGCCATCGAAGCGGCTCTGTTTTCTTCCATTGTGAGGACCTTGCCGGACAGCGAAGTCAGCGTGTCGGTGGATGAGAATTATTTGGTGACGCTGGATTGTGAGGCCACGCATTTCACGCTGCCCGGACGCAGCGGGGATGACTTCACCTTCCCGCCGGAGGTGGATAAGAGTGAAGCCGTGACCCTGCGGCAGGCGACGTTGAAAAGCTTCATCGCGCAGACCGTCTTTTCCGTTTCCACGAATGACGCAAACCGCATTATGACGGGTGCGCTCTTGAAGATCGAAGAGGACGAATGCAGCATGACGGCCTTGGACGGACACCGCATCGCCATGCGAAAGACCGCCTTACAGGCACCGGTCGAAAGCCCGAAAAAAGCCATTATTTCCGGCAAGACGCTCTTAAAGCTGAGGGATATTTTATCCGATCAGGCGGAAAAGGAAGTGGACATTTACTTCACGCAAAAGCTCGCCTGCTTTTCCGTGTCGGATACACTCTTTACCACAAGGCTCATCGACGGCGAATACTTTGACGTTTCGCAGATGATTTCCGGGGATTACGAGACAAAGCTGCTGGTCGGCCGCAGACAGTTTTTGGAAGGCATCGAGCGCGCCATGACGCTGTCCCATGACGGTGACAAGAAGCCCATCATTTTAGGCATTCAGGATCAGGAAATGGAAATCAAGGTGTCCTCCACCAGGGGCAGCATGAATTCCCAGGTCATGGTAACAAAGGACGGAAAGGACATCCTGATCGGCTTTAACCCGAAGTTTTTGACCGACGCGTTGCGCGTAATTGAGGATGACAACTTAACGATTTACTTTGTCAATCCGAAGGCGCCCTGCTATATCCGCAATGAGGAAAACACCTACCTCTACATGATTCTGCCGATCAACTTCAAGACGGTGGAATAAGGGATGGAAGAGCTGTTCCTTCGGGAAGGAGACGACTTCATCCGCCTGGGGCAGGCGCTGAAGAAGGCGGGAAAAGCCGAAAGCGGTGCCCACGCGACGGAACGGATTCTGTCGGGGGACGTTTTGGTCAACGGTGAAAAGGAGAACCGGCGCGGCAGAAAACTGTATCCGGAAGATGTAATAAGCATAGACGGGGAGAGTATTAAAGTACGCAGATGATCATCCGGTCCCTTGAACTGTCCGATTTCAGAAATTACGAATCCCTTGCGCTTTCTCCGGATCCCGGCGTCAACATTTTTTACGGGGATAACGCACAGGGAAAGACAAATCTCCTCGAAGCGATCTTTTTGTCCTGTACGACGAAATCCCACAAGGGCGCCAAAGACAAGGATATCATCCGCTTCGGCAAAAAGGAGGCGCACATCCGCACATCTGCAGACGTGAACGGAAGGGTGATGCGCGTGGATATGCATTTGCGCGCCGCGAAGTCAAAGGGCGTTGCCCTGGACGGGATCAAGATGCGCAGGGCTTCGGATTTTCTGCGGAAGCTGGATGCCCGCATCATCTTCTTTTCCCCGGAGGATCTGGCCATCATCAAGGGCGGACCTTCCGGCCGCAGGCATTTTCTGGATATGGAGCTGTGTCAGTTTGACCCGAATTACATGGACGCGCTCTCGATTTACCAGAAGGCCATGACGCAGCGCGGAAACGTCCTTCGGGACGCAAGGGAAAAAAGAGACATCGGCGATCTGGCACCGCTGTTGGACGTCTATGACAAGACGCTTGCGGAAAGCGGAAAGGACATCATCCGCGCCAGGAAGCGCTTTATTGAAGAAATGGCGCCGGTGATGCAACAAACGCACGGGGCGCTGACTGCGGAAAAAGAGCAGCTGACGCTGGCCTACGAACCGGACTGCGAAGCAAACGCGCTGGAAGAGGAACTGCGCAGAAACCGCAACAAGGACATCCAGACCGCGCAGACGAACGCCGGCCCCCACCGGGATGACATGAAGTTTCTCATCCGCGGCAAGGGAAAGGAACAAATCGATATCCGGCATTTCGGCTCCCAGGGGCAGCAGCGCACGGCGGCGCTTTCCCTGAAGCTTTCGGAGATTGAGCTGGTCAAAACAAAGCAAAGCATGTTGCCCGTAATGCTTTTGGACGATGTGCTGTCGGAGCTGGATGATCACAGACAGCAGCAGCTCCTGGCCTCGCTTGGCGGGATTCAGACCCTCGTCACCTGCACGGGGCTGGACGACTTTGTGGGCAAGCGGCTTTCGATTGATAAAATCTTTCATGTGACGGACGGCAGCGTCACGGCGGAAAACTGAAAAGGGGAAAAGAGAAAAGAGCATGGCAAAAGAACTGCATAACATCATGGAGGGACAGGCGGAATACGGTGCGGACCAGATTCAGATCTTAGAGGGTCTGGAAGCGGTCAGACGCCGTCCCGGCATGTACATCGGCACCACCTCTTCCAGGGGCCTGCATCACCTGGTCTATGAGATCGTGGATAACGCGGTGGATGAAGCGCTCGCGGGCTTCTGTGACAAAATCCGCGTCAGCGTGCATTCGGACAATACCGTCACGGTACGCGACAACGGCCGCGGCATTCCCGTCGGCATCAACCACAAATCCGGGCTTCCGGGCGTGGAGGTCGTGTTTACGATTCTGCACGCGGGCGGCAAATTCGGCGGCGGCGGATA
The DNA here is from genome assembly GCA_017551665.1 of Lachnospiraceae bacterium. Classification (GTDB taxonomy): domain Bacteria; phylum Bacillota; class Clostridia; order Lachnospirales; family Lachnospiraceae; genus Butyrivibrio. Next base: position 12,303 of record JAFZLB010000115.1, on the reverse strand, counting down.
CAAGGTCTCCGGCGGCCTGCACGGCGTGGGCGCTTCCGTCGTCAACGCCCTTTCCGAGTGGCTGGTGGTGAAGGTCTTCCAGGACGGCAAGATCCATGAGCAGCGCTATGAGCGCGGCAATGTCTGTCATCCCTTGAAGGTGGTCGGCGAGTGCACGGCGGAAGAGACCGGCACGGAAGTCACCTTTAAGCCGGACCATGAGATTTTCAAAGAGACAACGGAATTTGAATACAGCGTGCTCCGCCAGCGTCTGCGCGAAATGGCCTTTTTGACAAAGGGCCTCGAAATTACCTTAACGGACGAGCGCACGACGGAGGAGCATCCGGAGTTCCGCGAAGAAACCTTCTGCTACGAGGGCGGCATCCGGGAATTTGTCGCGTACTTAAACAAATCCAAGACCCCGCTCTATGAGCAGATCATGTACTTTGAGGGCACAAAGAACGGTGTGCAGGTGGAGGTCAGCTTGCAGCACAATGATTCTTACACGGAATCGACCTACACCTTCGTCAACAACATCAACACCCCGGAAGGCGGCATGCACTTAGAGGGCTTCCGCACGGCGCTGACAAAGACCTTCAATGACTACGCCAGAAACCAAAAGATGCTCAAGGATTCCGACGACAACTTAACCGGCGAGGACATCCGCGAGGGCTTGACGTCCATTATTTCCGTCAAGATCGAAGACCCGCAGTTTGAGGGCCAGACGAAGCAAAAGCTGGGGAACTCCGAAGCCCGCGGTGCCGTCTCCGGCATTCTCGGTGAGCAGCTGACCTATTTCCTCGAACAGAATCCTGCGGTCGCGAAGATCATTTTGGAAAAAGCGATCACCGCGGCCCACGCGAGAGAAGCCGCGAGAAAGGCGAGGGACTTAACCCGCCGCAAGGGGGCGCTCGACGGCATGGGCCTGCCCGGAAAGCTGGCCGACTGCTCGGACAAGGATCCCAAGAACTGCGAGATCTATATCGTCGAGGGGGATTCCGCCGGCGGCAGCGCCAAGACGGCCAGAAGCCGCGCCACGCAGGCCATTTTACCCCTGCGCGGAAAAATCTTAAACGTCGAAAAGGCGCGTGTGGACAAGATCTACGCCAACACGGAGATCAAGGCCATGATCACGGCCTTCGGCACGGGCATTCACGAAGACTTTGACATCGAAAAGCTGCGCTATGACAAAATCATTATCATGACCGATGCGGACGTGGACGGTGCGCATATCTCAACGCTCATGCTGACCTTCCTCTACCGCTTCATGCCGCAGCTCATCAAGACGGGGCATGTCTATTTAGCCAAGCCCCCCTTGTATAAGCTCGAAAAAAACAAGAAGGTCTGGTACGCGTACTCCGACGAGGAATTAAACACCATTCTCGAAGAAGTGGGGCGGGACTCCAACAACAAAATCCAGCGCTACAAGGGTCTGGGTGAAATGGACCCGGAGCAGCTCTGGGAGACGACGATGGATCCCGAGCGCCGCGTGCTTCTGCGCGTCGGCATGAACGAAGAAGCGGAGTCGGATATTGACGTGACCTTCACGACGCTGATGGGGGATAAAGTAGAACCTCGCCGTGAATTCATAGAACAAAACGCGAGGTTTGTTAAAAATTTGGATATCTAAGGAGCATTCTAAATGGAAGATGTATTTCAGCAAACGATAGACCGCGACCGGATTGAGGAGGTCGATCTTCAGAAGACGATGGAGACATCGTATATTGATTATGCGATGAGCGTCATCGCGGCACGTGCCCTTCCCGATGTGCGGGACGGCCTAAAGCCCGTGCAGCGGCGCGTTCTGTACTCCATGATCGAGCTGGGGAATACGCCGGATAAGCCGCACAGAAAATGCGCGCGTATCGTCGGTGACACGATGGGTAAATTCCACCCGCACGGAGACTCCTCCATTTACGGCGCGCTCGTCAATATGGCGCAGCCCTGGAACATGCTGGCCCCGCTGGTGGACGGGCACGGCAACTTCGGTTCCGTGGACGGGGACCCGCCGGCGGCCATGCGTTACACGGAGGCCAGGCTTTCCAAAATTTCCACGCAGATGACGGCGGACTTAAACAAAGACACCGTCGACTTCGCGCCGAACTTTGACGAGACGGAACGGGAACCGGTGGTGCTGCCCTCCCGTTATCCGAATCTTTTAGTCAACGGCACGACGGGCATTGCCGTCGGTATGGCGACGAACATCCCGCCGCATAATCTTCGGGAGACGATTGCCGCCGTCACAAAGATCATCGATAACCGCGTCGAAGAGGACAGGGACACGGATGTCGAGGAGCTGATTGAAATCGTGAAGGCGCCGGATTTCCCGACGGGCGGCATTATTTTGGGCACCCACGGCGCGGAACAGGCTTACCGCACGGGCCGCGGCAAGGTGGTGCTTCGGGCCGTTACGGACATTGAGCCCATGCAGGCCGGGAAAAACCGCATTGTCGTGACGGAGCTTCCCTATCTTGTCAACAGGCAAACCTCATCGCGAAGATCGCGGAGCTGCATAAAGAAAAACGCATCGACGGCATCACGGCGCTGCGCGACGAATCCGACCGCGAGGGCATGCGCATTGTCATTGAGCTTCGGCATGACGTGAATCCGCAGGTGATCTTGAATCAGCTGTATAAGCACACGCAGCTGCAGGATTCCTTCGGCATTATCATGCTGGCCTTAGTGAACGGAGAGCCCAAGGAGCTTTCCTTAAAGGCGATGCTCGATCACTATCTGAAGCATCAGGAAGAAGTGGTGACGCGCCGCACGCAGTTTGATCTTCGCAAGGCGGAAGAGCGCAATCACATTTTGGAAGGTCTGCTGATCGCGCTCGATAACATCGACGAGGTCATCAAAATCATCCGGGGCAGCCGCGATACGGCAGCCGCCAAGGCACAGCTCATGGAACGCTTTGCGCTCTCCGACGTACAGGCACAGGCCATCGTCGATATGCGCCTGCGCGCCTTGACCGGCCTGGAGCGTGAAAAGCTCGAAGCGGAGCACGCGGAGCTTTTGGAAAAAATCCGGGAATACAAGGCCATTTTGGCGGACGAAAAGTTGCTGCTCGGCGTCATCCGTTCCGAAATCACGGAGATCGCGGAGAAATTCGGCGAGGACCGCCGCTCCGCCATCGAATACACCGAAGCGGACATTGACATGGAAGACCTCGTGCCGAACGAGCAGACGGTCATCGCCATGACATCGCTTGGCTACATCAAGCGCATGGGCCTTGACAATTTCCATGCACAGAACCGCGGCGGCAAGGGCATCAAGGGCATTTCCACGATTGAAAATGATTACGTGGAAGACCTGCTGATGACCAAAACGCATAACTTTGTCTTCTTCTTCACGAACTTCGGGCGCGTCTATGCCCTGAAGGCCTACCGCATCCCGGAGGCTTCCAGGACCAGCCGCGGCGTTGCCATTGTCAATCTCTTGCAGCTGGCACCGGAGGAAAAGATTTCCGCCATCATCCCGATCAAGGGCTTTGAGGAAGGTGCCGGAAAGAATCTCTTCCTGGCCACAAAGAACGGCACGGTGAAGAAGACGCCGATCGAGGCCTTTGCCAACATCCGCAAAAACGGCCTCAACGCCATCAACATCCGCGAAGGGGATGAGCTCATCGAGGTCAAGCTTACGGACGAAGCCTCGGAGATCTTCATGGTGACGAAGTACGGCATGAGCATTCACTTCAAAGAGACGGATGTCCGCGCCATGGGCAGAACGGCGGCGGGTGTCAGGGGCATCAACTTACAGCCCGGGGACGAGGTCGTCGGCATGCAGCTCAACACCCAGGGACCGTCCCTGCTCATCGTTTCGGAAAAGGGCTACGGCAAGCGCACGAAGTTGGAGGAGTTCACGCTGCAGCACCGCGGCGGAAAGGGTTTAAAGTGCTACAAGATCACCGAAAAGACGGGGGAAGTCGTCGGCGTCAAGGCCGTCGGCGATGAGCATGAGCTGATGATGATCACAAACGCCGGCACCATCATCCGCTTGCGCATGGACGACATCAACGTGTATTCCCGCATCACCTCCGGCGTCAAGATGATCAATGTGGACGAGGGCGTTTCCGTGGCCAAGATCGCGAAGGTGCGGGCGGACTCCGACATTGACAAACAGGAACAGCAGGAAGAACAAAAGGAACAAAAGGAACAGGAAACACCAAAGGAAGAAACATCCTGACACGATGAGGAAACCGACATGACGAAAATTGCTTTTTTGATTTCCGAAATCGCAAGTGACCGCACCAAGCGCATCCTCCAGGGGGCGATGCAGGAAGCGGAGCGCACGGATAGCGTACTGTTTGTGTATCCCGGGAGATACCTTGTCAGTACGGGCAGAGAGGAAACGGAACATCCGGATTTTTACCAGGAAACGGCGGTCTTTGATTACATTGACCCGGAGAATACGGATGTGATTCTGATGGACGCGCGGGAAATCTGCAAGCATGCCAGCCTGCGCAAAAAAGAAAAATTCCTTTCCGCCTTTTCCGGAAAGAAGGTGATGGTACTGCAGGAAACGGAGGGCGGATTCCCCTGTGTGACGCAGCCGGAAAACGGCAAGTATGAGCAGTGGGGCGAAAACGCCGTCAGGGAAGCGATTGCCCTTGCCAATATCGGTGCGGAAAAAACGGAAGCGCACCCGGCGGAAGAAGAAGCGGAGGAAGCGGAGATCAAAAAACCCTCCGGAAGGGGCAGCGCCATGGACGTGCTTTCCCGTACCACCCACGCGCTTTTGCATCACAGCTATTATCAGGACCAGAACCCCTATGACGCCATCCTTCGGCAGACCTTAGCCTTCGGCAGCCGTTACGGTGCCTTGTATCTCTTCCGGGACGCCATGGAACATACGGAGCAAAAGCCCTGGGAGATTCCGCAGGAAATGCTCCTCATTTCCATGATCCGGAAGGGAAAGGGAACGAAGCAAAAAGAAGCAAAGAACGTCCGGACAAAGGAAGTCTTAAAGCCCTTCTTCGGTCATACGGACGCCCATGCCTTTATCCTAAACAACCTCTTTTTGAACGAACGGCAGGTGGGGCTTCTGGTTATGGAGCTGACGACGCAGCTGACGGCCCCCTATGTCAATACGCAGTTCGCTTCCCTGGTCACGGGGGCGGTGCGGCTGATCGCGGGAGACCAGGAGCTTCTGCGCGCACAGGATGAAATCAAGGCCAACAAGCAGACGATGGACAAGGATCAGTCCGTGCTGGAACGCCTCGGAGACGAGGACTATCTGACGAAGCGTTTGAACCGCCGCGGCTTCTTCGCGCAGGCCTACGACCGCCTGCAAAGTGCCTTTAGGGAAGGGACCGTCGCCATTGTCGCTTACATTGACATGGATTCCATCAAGTCCATCAACGAATTCTTCGGCAGGGAAGAGGGCAATGCCGCCGTCAGACGCGTGGCGGATCTGCTCTCGGAGGTGTTCGGGGAAGAAAGCGTTTTGGGGCGCATCCGGGGCAATGAATTTGCGGTGCTGCTCGTGACGGAGGACGCGGCCAAGGCGGACGAGCTCCGGAACGAAATGTCGCAGCAGAACATGCGCCTGATGAAGGACGAGAGCAAGCCCTACATCATCCACCTGCAGTTTTCCATCTGCGCCTTCCGCTACGGGGAGAATTTGTCCTTGAAGGAAATGCTGGCGCAGACGGACGAAAATCTGCAGAAAATCCGCCAGATCTGAAAGGAGCGGGACATCCTTGCGGAAACTGACCTCGTGGAATGTAAACGGGCTGCGGGCCTGTGTCTCCAAGGGAGAATTTGAAGCCTTCCTTTCGGCCGAAGCGCCGGATCTTTTGGGCGTACAGGAAACCAAGCTGCAGGAAGGGCAGATCAAGCTGCATCCCGAAGGCTATGAGAGCGTCTGGAATTACGCCGACAGAAAGGGCTATTCCGGGACAGCCGTGTTTTACAAAAAAGACTTTGCCCCGCAGGACGTCACAAGGGGCATCGGCGTGGACGTACATGACCATGAGGGCCGGGTGCTGACGCTTTCCTATCCCTCGTTTTATTTTGTCACCGTGTATACGCCCAATTCCCAGGACGAACTGAAGCGCCTGTCCTACCGGATGGAGTGGGAGAGTGCTTTTTTGGAATATCTGAACGGCCTGCGGAAGGAAAAAGAGGTCATTGTCTGCGGGGATCTCAATGTGGCGCATAAGGAAATCGACTTAAAAAACCCGCAGTCGAATCACCATAACCCGGGCTTTACGGATGAGGAACGCGAGGCCTTCGGCAGGTGGCTGAACGCGGGATACCGGGATACCTTCCGCCATTTTTATCCGGACAAGGAAGGCGCTTACAGCTGGTGGAGCTACCGCGGCGGCGCAAGGGCCAGGAACGCCGGCTGGAGAATCGATTATTTTGTAGTATCGGAGGGGCTTGTGCCTGCGCTTTCGGACGCGATGGTTTATCCGGAACAGATGGGTTCCGATCACTGCCCCGTCGGATTGTTACTGAACCTGTAAAGAGAAGAGAGCGATGAAGAAAACAAAACGCAAACACAAACAGCTGCGCCGTCTGGGTGCCCTGATCTTATGTCTGCTGGTATCTTTGCACAGCACGAGAATCTACGCCACGGAAGGCTACTGGTATTTTGAGGAATTCGGCGTGCAGGAAGCGCATGAGAGAGGGATCGACGGCTCCGGCATCTGGATCGCCGATGTGGACACCATCGTCAACACGGAGGTGCCCTGGCTGTCCGATGCCAATATCATTCTGAGAAACAGCGCCATAACAACGTATTATGGCGACGTCCCCCCGACCAGCACGGATTTTAATATCGCCTTTCACGCAACGGACATGATCGCGCTCCTGCAGGGGAACGGCGAAGGCGCGGACGCGGGAAGAGCGCCGATCGGTGTCGCGCCCGGTGCCACGATTTATCACTACGCCGCGGTGACGAGCGAGGATGATTCCCTAACCGGCGGCGATGTCTATGAAGTCGCGGTGGAATATGCCCTGGCCGACGGAGTGGACATCATTTCCATTCCCGCGGGCGGGATGAGCGAATATGCCAGACAGTATCCGGTGATCTTAGATGCCATTGACCGCGGCATTCCCGTGTTGGTGGCGCATTCCAACGACCGCACCTCCGTCGACTGGTACGCGGAGCCGGAGACTTATTCGGATTTAGAGGAAAACCGCCTGCCCTTTGAGGACATTTTAAGCGCGGACAACGATGACGAGATCTGCTACTGGTACGGCATGGTCACGGTGCAGTCCATCGGGGAAGACCGCGCGTTGCAGGTGTCCTCCCGCACGGAGGATGCCGGAACGGATATCGCGGCCCCCGGCGAACACATCTGGATGGAGTTCAACGAATGGGGGGATTTTGAAGCCCACGGCGGCGGCTGCTCCGCGGCTACCACAATCACCGCCGGTTTTTTGGCCCTGGCCATGCAGCAGTGGCCGGACGCCACGGGCAACCAGATTCTGCAGCTTATGGTGCGCACGGCCACCTTCCCGGAGGACAATGCCTATCAGTCCGTGCCGGTGGATGATTCCGCTGCCGCGGTGATGGAGCTGACCAGGGATCCCTACTTGGGCTACGGCATCATTAACCTCGAAGCCATGCTGGAAACGGACCCCACGGTTTATCCCGATGTCAATCCGATTCTGTATAAGGACATCGCGCTTGCGGTGCGCAACGCGGATGCCTCGGGAAGACCGGAGGTGTTAGAGGAACCGGAACTTTTGGAAGTGGCGCAGCTTCTGGAAAAACAGCTGATCGGCGCGGGCGAGGACATCCCGGACTTTTTGACGCGGGTGCTGACCGGCACCGTTCCGGAGGAAGTTACGGAGGATCCCGCGGGAGAAACGGAAACGCCAGGAGAAGAGAACGCACAGGGACAACCTTCTTCCGGAGAAGGCCTTTCCGCGGAAGACAGCGCCGACGGTGCGTCGACGGTGCCTGTAACACCGGCAGCTCCGGGTCCCTTGGACGCGGATGAGGAAGGCGGCGGGAGCATCGGCGATTACATGCCGCTGATCCTGGTCGGCCTGGTGATTATTGTCTGCGGCGTGGGGCTCATCGTGATGAAGCCGCAAAAAAAGGACGCGTAAGCTTTTTCTGGGAGGCTAAGAAGAAATGGGAAAGAGCAGAAGAAGATTCCTTGCGCTGACGGGAACGCTGTTGGGCGGTTCCTTTTTCGTCGGCTCGAAAGCCTATGACAGCCTGATTGCCGCAGCGCCGAAGGACGCCGCCGCGCAGAAGGAGCGGGCGCGCACGGATCCGCGGCAAAGGGAAATTTATATTGACGCCATCGACGGCACCCGACTGCACGCGGCCTTTCGTTCCGCGGAGGATCCAAAAGAGAGGGGGCGTCATTGCTGTTTGTTGCTGCATGACGACGGCGCTTCCCCCGCACAGTGCATGCCCTATGCCGCGCATTATCTCGAAAAAGGCATGGATGTGCTGATGCCCTCGCTGCGCGGGCAGGGCTTATCCGGCGGCAAATACCGCGGCTACGGTTATGATGACCGTCTGGATGTGCTGACCTGGACCCACTGGCTTTTGAAGCGGGATCCGGAAGCGAGAATTGTGATTCACGGACTGGGGACGGGCGCGGCCGCGGCTCTTTTGGCCTTACCGGAGCATATCCCTTCGGAAGTGTACGCGGTGGTGGCGGATTCTTCGTATACCACGCTTTCCGCGTATTTGCAGCGTCTGTTGAAATACAGCGACGGTTCCCGTGTACCCGCAAAGCTTCGCTTGTTTGCGCTGCGCTATATCACAAAGCTGCGCGCGGGCTATGACATCAAGGACGCGGATGTGACGGCGGCGGTGGCCAAAGCCCAGACGCCGGTGATGTTTGTGCACGGGGACGCGGATCAAAAGGTGCCGGTGGAAATGAGCAGACAGCTGTACGCCAGGGCACAGTGTACGAGAGAGCTCTTCATCCATCCCGGCGCGGGACATCTGGAGAGCATGTCCGTCAGTCCCGTGCGGTACCGGGACAGCATCGATGCCTTTTTGGAAAAACACTCACCCGATCGTCTCTGAGATCAGTTTGAGAATCGAAGCGACCGCGTCCGGCTGACCGCTTTTCTCCATCTGCGAGATATAGCGGTCTTTGTTTTTGTACACCTCGTGGATTTCTTCCAGAAGCACATCCTCGTCCAGGTCTTCGTCCTCGATTGTCACGGAAAAGCCCTGGGCGCGGAAGGAGCGGGCGTTCAAAATCTGGTCCCCGCGGGAATTCTTCGCGGAGAGCGGAATGAGCACGTTCGGGATTTTCAAGGCCAGCAGCTCGCAGATGGCGTTTGCGCCCGCGCGGGAAACGACCACATCCGCCAGGGCAAAGAGGTCTTTCAGTTCGTTTTTCACATACTCAAACTGCGCATAGCCGGAAACCGTGAGCTTCAGATTGTCCATTTTGTCATCGCCGCAGATATGGATGACGTTGAATTCCTGCAGCAGCTGGTTTAAGATGCCCCGGACGGCATCGTTGATGGAGCTGGCTCCGAGCGAACCGCCTAAGACCATCACCACGGGCTTGTCATCCGTGAATCCGCAGAACTTCTTTCCCGCCTCGGCATTGCCCATCCGGAGCTCTTCTCTGATGGGAGAACCCGTCAGCACGGTCTTGTCCTTCGGCAGATACTCCAGCGTTTCCGGGAAATTGCAGCAGATTTTCTTCGCCTTTTTCACGCAGAGCTTGTTCGCAAGCCCCGGCGTCAAGTCGGATTCGTGCAGGATGCAGGGAATCTTATACTTCGACGCCGCGTGAATGACGGGCACGCTCACAAATCCCCCCTTGGAGAAAATGACATCCGGCCGTTCCTGCTTCAAAATCTTCTTCGCCTGCCGGTAGCCCTTCAGCACGCGGAAGGGGTCGGAGAAGTTCTTCGGGTCAAAGTAGCGCCTCAGCTTCCCCGCGGCGATGCCGTAGTAGCGCACGTCAAAGTCCGCGAGCAGCTTTTTCTCAATCCCGTCCACCGTGCCGATGTAAGCGATGTCATAACCTTCTTTTTTCAAGCCCGGCAGCAGCGCGAGATTGGGCGTTACATGCCCCGCCGTGCCGCCGCCGGTCAGAATGATTTTCTTTCCCAAAACAATGCTCCTTTTGTCGATCACAAAACTGTCCTTAGTATACCATAAAAATGGATACAGTGGTAAGATAGGAGTACGTTCGTGCACAAGACTGCAAACGCAAGGGAAAAGAGGTATCGGGACGATGCTTTTGCTGATGCTCTCCTCCCTGCTGGATGATGAGCAAAGGGAGACAATAGAAAAAATTTTCAGGGAAGAGAAGTCTTTCTTTTTTCGCGTGGCAAGAGGCATGCTCGCGTCGAAAGAGGACGCGGAGGATGCCGTTTCAGAGGCATTGCTGAAAATTGTCGATAATTTAGATAAAATTTCGAAATTACCGCGCAACAAAACGCGAGCTTATTGCATTACTATTGTGAAGAACTGTGCGAGGGAAAAGCTGCGACGGGATAAAAGGCTGGTTTTTTCGGAAGAACCGGAGCAATATGCCGATGAAGCGGGCGAAAGCACAGAAGACAGGTACTTCAAAACCCTGAAAGCGACGGAACTGCAAACATTATTGTCCCTTCTTTCGGAGGAGGAGCAGCGGCTGCTGTTCCTCCGTTATGAGGAAAGACGGAGTTACAAAGATATTGGCGGTATCCTGCAATGTACGGAGGACAGCGCCAGAATGCGCGGCTTCCGCATCATAGAAAAGCTGCGAAAGCACATGGATGAGATCATCAGATAAACCATACGAAGAGACAGGAAAATGAACAAGGACATTTCGCTAAACGAAAATCACAAAGAAGGACTGAGCGCATACTTTGAGCAGTTGTTTTCCGTCATGGAGAACAGGACACAGGAAACGTTACCGGAGCGGGAACTGTCGGATGACGGTATCCGTGTATTGTCACAGCAAATCATTGCGCTTTCTGACACCGGGAAAGAACTGTTTTACGGACGGTATTGCTATCAGATGTCCGATGATGCCATGCAGGCGATTTTCGGAACAAGCTTTCCCGCAGGACGGCTTCAATACTACAAATCGATTCTGTCCTCCGCACACAAGCTTGCGGAAGGGGAAAGGATCAGTGAGCGTTCTTTTCAAAGAGCCAGCGAGATGGCGCAGGATCAGGATATGGAGCGGACGGAAAAAGCGGCGATCACGCAAAAGATGTTCGCATTCCCTCGTAGGACAAAGAAAAACACCCGCTTACTGGAAAAAGGAATTGCGGCGGCGATGATTATATTGGCAGTCGGATTCACAACCGCGATAACAGTCAACGCGGATTTCAGAAAACAGGTTGTGAACTGGTTTATTGAAACATTTACCGGATATAGCAAAGTGCAAACGTCCTCCGGGCAGGACATCACAATGGAGGATTTGAGATCCTATTACCCGGCGTTTATTCCGGAGCGGTACGCACATACTGACACCGTGGAATCGAATCATGATATCGTGTATTCTTATGAGGATGATGAGGGGAACATATTGTATATCAGTTTCACTTTGCCTGGAACTGAGGTCGGAATCAATACGGAGAATATGGAAATAAAAACATTGGAATTCCGCGAGGAAGAAGCGTTCATGGCCTTTAATGACAAAAACGAAGGTACATTTGCCTTTGTGCTGGACGGCATCCCCGTCTTTATCGGCGGCCGGATGAGCGAAGAAGAAGCAATGGCAATCGCAAATGGGATAGAGAAACGATAGTTATGCTCTGGCTGTGGTAAATATATCCCCACCATTCCGGACATATAGTGGGGACATTTCTTTCAGAAAACAAAATCTCTAAAACTTTTATAAATCTCGTTACAAAACGGCAAGTTCCTGCATTAATAATGTGTAGCAAAAAAATGCAACGCAAAAAAGGAGGAGTTGCCGTGAAAAAGAACCATCGAAGATTTTCAATGATCGCGATGCTGATCGCGATGCTGCTGTTCTCATCTGTTACATGTTTTGCATCAGGTCCTATTCCACCAATCGATGATAGCGCTGGCGGGAACAATATCCAACGAAATGTAAAGGATCCGACCCATGTACCACGAGGTGCAGCTGAAATTAGTCAGGAAGAGCTACAGGTTTGGCTAAAAGAAAACGAAAAGGAACGCCTACCACAATTTGAAAGCTCTTCCATAAAGGCTTCTACTGCTTCGTGGATATATACCCATAATACAAGTTATACGTTTTACTATTATGGTCAAGAACTTTACTATAGCTGTGGCGCGGCGAGTGTTCGAATGGCATTAAAGGGCCTGTCTAATCTTAACCTGTCTGAAAGTGAAATTCGTCAAGGATGTAAAACGGACGCTGGTGGAACATTTGTCAAATACATGACGCCATACCTAAAT
>JAFZLB010000114.1 GCA_017551665.1 Lachnospiraceae bacterium | reverse complement strand
GGAAACAGCAAGGGGATCGAGAACTTCGACGTGGACAGCGAAGCGGGCCGGTTCGTCCGCCGCTCCGAAGTGTCGGTCGACAACTGCGCCTATCTGACGGTCTCTGAAGACCGCAGGTTTCTGTACGCGGCGGTCGACGAGGGCATCAGTTCCTTTAAGATCCTGCCAAACGGCGATCTGGAGTTTTTGAAAACGACTTCCATCCGCGGCATGCGCGGCTGCTATCTTTCCACGGATTTCAATGACCGCCTGCTCTTTGTCGCGGGTTACCACGACGGCAAGCTGACGGTGCTCAGGCTCCTGGAAGACGGAAAAATCGGGCGCATTACGGACGAGATTTATCATAAGGGGCTGGGTCTTGGTTTTGGCCGCGCGAATATGCCGCATGTGGAATGCTGCAAGCCGACGCGGGACAACAAATACATCTGCGCCTGTGATTCCGGGATGGACCGGACCATCATCTACCGCATTCACCATGATACCGGGCGGCTGACACAGGCGGACATCATTCACGCGGAGCCGGGCAGCGCGCCGCGTCATGTGAAGTTTTCCAAGGACGGGCAATTCATGTATATTGTCTGTGAGCAGAAGACGAAAATCGACATTTATCACTATGAGGAAATCAACGGGGAACCGGAGTTTGAAAAGGTCGGGCAGGCGCTGACGGGGGACGAGGATGATCCCATCGGCACGGCGGCCAGTGCGCTGAATTTCTCCCATGATTTCAAATTCCTGATCAGCTCCGACATGACGACGAACGAGGTGGTCATCTTCCGGGCGCATGAGTCGGACGGTACGCTGTCGCGGGTCTTAAGCCTGCCGATCGCCGGCGCTTATCCGAAGGACGCGATGCTCTTCCCGGACAACCGGCATCTGGTGTCCTTGAACCACGAATCCAACGCGATGACCTTTTTCTCCTTCCATGAGAAAAACAGGACGCTCATCATGAACGGGCCGGAGGTGAAGGTCTCCAGTCCGAACTGTATTGTCTTTCATAAGCTCACATAAGGGCGGCATAACAAAGTCTGATGGAAACGAATGCCACTCCGAAAATGAAGCCATACGGCTATGAGATCTGTGCGAGGGACGGTGCTGCGAAAAGCGCCGTCTTTTCGACGGTGCACGGCGAGGTGCGCACGCCCGTCTTTATGAATGTGGCGACGGCCGCGGCCATCAAGGGCGGCTTGTCCGCGGAGGACTTAGAGCACATCGGCACGCAGATCGCACTATGCAATACCTATCACCTCAGGCTTCGCCCCGGCGATGACATCGTTTACCGCATGGGCGGCATCCACGCCTTCATGGACTGGAAGAAGCCGGTGCTCACGGATTCCGGCGGCTTTCAGGTCTTTTCGCTTGCGGACAGCCGCAAGATCACGGAAGAAGGTGTCCGCTTCCGCTCCCATATCGACGGCGCAAGACTCTTTATGGGGCCGGAGGACAGCATGCGCATCCAGTCGCACTTAGGGTCCACGATTGCCATGGCCTTTGACGAATGCGCACCTGCACTGGCGGAGCGTTCCTATGTGGAGGATTCCGTCGCGCGGACGACGCGCTGGCTGATGCGCTGTATCAGGGAGCTGCGCCGGCTGAACGAACTGCCGGATACGGTGAACCGTGCGCAGCTGCTCTTTGGCATCAACCAGGGCGCGATCATCGATGACATCCGCGTGGAGCACGCAAAGCGGATTACGGAACTGGATCTGCCGGGCTATGCCATCGGGGGCCTGGCCGTCGGGGAGACGCACGCGCAGATGTATCATGTGATCGAACAGGTCGTGCCGCATCTGCCGGCGGAAAAGCCACTGTATCTCATGGGCGTCGGCACACCGGAAAACATTCTGGAAGCGGTGCGACGCGGCGTGGACTTCTTTGACTGCGTGTATCCTTCGAGAAACGGCAGGCACGGACATGTCTACACGAAGAACGGCAAGCTGAATCTGCTGAACAAGCGCTTTCTGACGGACGAGCGGCCGATTGAGGAAGGCTGCCGGTGCCCCGCCTGCAAACGGCATACCCGCGCCTATCTGCGGCATCTGCTGAAGGCGGACGAGATGCTCGGCAAGCGGCTGGCGGTCATGCACAATCTGTATTTCTACAATTCGCTGATGGCGGAAATCCGTGAGGCCATTTCGGAACACAGGTACGACGCTTACGCGGATGAAACGATCCGCCGGATGCGGGAAGGGCAATAAGAAGTTTTTCTTGTTTTTTTTCCGCTTTTCTTGTAGAATAGTTGAGTGCCTTTTTGGCAAAAAGGAAAGAATAAAGAGGGGAGTGTAACAGCTAACATGATTTTCAGACTGGAAGAAGCCGCACAGGGCGGCATGGGCGGCACAATTACGATCTTTTATCTGATTGCGATTTTCGCAGTCTTTTATTTCATTCTGATTCGTCCGCAGCAAAAAGAGCGCAAGAATATGGCGGCGAGACTGTCTTCTCTCGAAATCGGGGACAGCATTCGCACGAGCGGCGGGTTCTTCGGTACCGTCATTGACATTAACGACGAGGGCAACACGGTCATCGTGGAGTTCGGTAACAACAAGAACTGCCGTATTCCGATGCTGAAGGAGGCCATTGTCGAGGTCGAAAAACCGGAAGACGCCGTCAAGCCCGCAGAGCCGAAGCCCGAGGGCAGATGGAAGAGGAATAAAAAGAACACACCGGCAGACAGTACTGCGGAGAACAAAGACGCGTAAGCTGACGCGTCGGCGTTTTGGAATCGAACGTCGCAAGCCGGATGGTCATACATCCGGCTTTTTCTTTCCGAATCACATACAGCGGAGGCGGGATATGAAAATTCAACTTGGATGCATTGCGGGGGACGGCATCGGTCCCGAAATCATCAGGGAAGCGAGAAAGGTGCTGGACAAAACAGCTGCACGCTTCGGGCATGAGATCGTGTATGACGATCTTTTGCTCGGCGGTGCTTCCATTGACGCGCACGGTGTTCCCCTGACGGAGGAGACGATTACACGGGCCAAGGACGCGGATGCGGTGCTGATGGGCTCCATCGGCGGCGACGCGAACACATCGCCATGGTACAAGCTTTCGCCGGACAAGCGGCCGGAAGCAGGCCTTTTGGGCATCCGTAAGGCGCTCGGGCTTTTTGCCAATCTGCGTCCGGCCTTTTTGTACGATGCGCTGAAGGAGGCCTGTCCCTTAAAACAGAGCGCCGCGGACACCGGCTTTGACCTCATCATTGTCCGGGAGCTGACCGGCGGCCTGTATTTCGGCGAACGGCACACGCGGGAGGAAAATGGGCAGCGTATCGCGACGGACACCCTCGTTTACAGCGAGGCGGAGATCCGCCGCATCGCGGTCAAGGCCTTTGAAATCGCCCGTGTGCGCAGAAAACTCGTCACGAGCGTGGACAAGGCCAATGTGCTGGATTCGTCCAGGCTCTGGCGCGCGGTCACGGAAGAGGTTGCAAAGGACTATCCCGATGTGACCTTACAGCACATGCTCGTGGACAACTGCGCCATGCAGCTGGTCGCGAACCCCGCGCAGTTTGATGTCGTCCTCACGGAGAACATGTTCGGCGACATCCTTTCGGACGAGGCCAGCATGATCACAGGCTCCATCGGCATGCTGCCGAGCGCGTCCTTAAACGAAACGAAATTCGGTCTCTATGAGCCCTCGCACGGCTCCGCGCCGGACATCGCGGGGCAGGACAAGGCAAATCCCCTCGCGACGATTCTTTCCGCGGCCATGTTGCTTCGTTACAGCTTCGATTTGCAGGAGGAAGCGGACGCGATCGAGGCGGCGGTGGTGAAGACGCTCGCGGAGGGTTACCGCACGGCGGACATCGCCTCGGGCGCGGAGGGCGAGCGCGTGGTCGGCTGCACGGCAATGGGAGATGCGGTGGCGAACAACACAGGAGGTAAATCAAATGAACAGTGAAGCAACCTTGAAAGGCTTACAGCGTGCACCGCACCGGAGTCTGTTTAACGCATTGGGCTGGACGGAGGAGGAAATGCGCAAGCCCGTGATCGGCGTCGTCTGCTCGCAGTCCGAAATCGTCCCGGGGCATATCAATCTGGACAAGATCTGCGACGCGGTGAAGCAGGGCATCGCGGAAGCCGGCGGCATGCCGGTCATGGTGCCCGCGATCGCGGTCTGCGACGGCATCGCCATGGGCCACACCGGAATGAAGTATTCGCTGGTGACCCGTGATCTCATCGCGGATTCCACGGAATGTCTGGCAAGGGCGCATGCCTTTGACGGCATGGTGATGATCCCGAACTGTGATAAAAACGTGCCCGGGCTTCTGATGGCGGCGGCACGCGTCAATATTCCGACGATCTTTGTCTCCGGAGGCCCCATGCTCGCCGGGCATATTGACGGCAGGAAGCGCTCCCTGTCCTCCATCTTTGAGGCGGTCGGGGAAGTGACGGCCGGACGCATGACGGAGGACAAGCTCAAGGAGTACGAGGAGAAGGTCTGTCCCTCCTGCGGCTCCTGCTCCGGCATGTACACCGCCAATTCCATGAACTGTCTGACCGAGGCGATCGGCATGGGCCTGCGCGGCAACGGCACCATCCCCGCCGTGTATTCCGCCCGCATCCGCTTAGCAAAGCACGCCGGCAACAAGATTATGGAGCTCGTCGAAAAGAACATCCGGCCGCGCGACATCATGACGAAGGACGCCTTCTTAAACGCGCTGGCCGTGGACATGGCGCTCGGCTGTTCCACGAACACGATGCTGCATCTGCCGGCCATCGCGCTGGAAGCGGGCGTCAACATTGACCTGGACATCGCGAACGAGGTCAGCGAGAAAACGCCGAACCTCTGTCACCTGGCTCCCGCGGGTCCCACCTACATGGAGGATCTCGAAGTGGCCGGCGGTGTCTATGCCGTCATGAAGGAACTTTGCAAGCGCAACATCTTAAAGACGGATCTCATTACGGCCAGCGGCCTGACGGTGGAAGAGAACCTGAAATCCGCCTTCAACGCGAACGAAGAGGTCATCCGTCCGATTGACAATCCTTATCTCGAAAAAGGCGGCATCGCCGTGTTGAAGGGCAATCTCGCCCCGCAATACGGCGTCGTCAAGGCGGCTGCCGTCGTGCCGGAAATGATGGTGCACGAAGGCCCGGCCCGCGTCTTTGACTGCGAAGAGGACGCGATCTCCGCCATCCTCGGCGGCAGGATCCTCGCCGGGGACGTCGTCGTCATCCGCTACGTCGGGCCCAAGGGCGGTCCGGGCATGCCGGAAATGCTCTCGCCGACCTCCGCCATCGCGGGCATGGGGCTCGGTGCCAGCGTCGCGCTCATCACGGACGGACGCTTCTCCGGTGCTTCGCGCGGCGCCTCCATCGGACACGTTTCGCCGGAAGCCGCGGACGGCGGGCCCATCGGGCTCATCAAGGAAGGCGATATCATTTCCATTGACATCCCGGCGCACAAGCTGGAGGTCAAGCTCAGCGACGCGGAGCTCGAAGCGCGGCGCAAGGACTGGAAGCCGTATGTGCCGGAAGTGCCGAAGGGGTATTTGCAGCGGTATCGCGCGATGGTGTCCAGCGCGAGCGACGGGGCGGTGCTGAACGTCGCGGAATAAGGAAAGGAAAAAGATATGCAGTTGACAGGAGCACAGATCGTCTTGGAATGCTTAAAAGAGCAGGGTGTGGATACAGTGTTCGGGTATCCGGGTGGAACCATTCTTAACATTTATGAAGCACTGTATCATGAACAGAAGAATATTACGCATATTCTGACTTCGCATGAGCAGGGGGCGGCGCATGCCGCGGACGGTTATGCGAGGGCGACGGGCAAAGTGGGCGTCTGTTTTGCGACGTCGGGGCCGGGATCGACGAATCTGGTGACGGGGATAGCGACGGCGTATATGGATAGTGTGCCGGTGGTTGCGATTACCTGCAATGTGGGATTGCCGCTGCTTGGGAAAGATACCTTCCAGGAGGTTGATATCAACGGCATTACGATGCCGATCACGAAACACGGTTACATCGTGAAGGATGTTAAGGTGTTAGCGGATACGATCCGGAAGGCGTTTCAGATAGCGAGAAGAGGTCGTCCGGGACCCGTTGTCGTGGATATTACCAAGGACGTGACGGCGGCAAGCTGTGCCTTTACGCCGAAGGCGCCGGAAAAACCGAAGGCGAAAAAGACCTATACGAAAGAGGATGTGCAGCGTGTCGCAGAGATCATAAGACAGGCGAAGCGTCCGTTTCTTTACGTCGGCGGCGGCGCGGTGATCGCCGGTGCCTCGAAGCTTTTGAAGGCATTTGCGGAAACGCTGGACGCACCCGTTTGTGATACGTTGATGGGAAAGGGCGCCTTTGACGCGCTGCATCCGCTCTATACCGGCATGGTCGGGATGCACGGAACAAAAACGTCCAATCTCGGCGTCAGCAAGTGTGATCTGCTGATTGCCCTCGGTGCGCGTTTTTCCGACCGCGTGGTCGGCAACGCAAAGACCTTCGCGAGCGGCGCGACCGTCATTCATTTTGACATCGACGAGGCGGAAATCAATAAAAACATTCACGCGGATTACGCGCTCTGCGGCGATTTAAAGCAGATTCTTGCGGATGTACTGAAGGAAATGAAGCCGCAGAAGCATCCGCAGTGGCGCAAAGAAATCGATGATTTGAAGAAGCGGTTTCCGCTGTTTTATCCGACGGATCACCTGACAACGCCTTATGTCATTGAGACGCTCTATGACCTGACGAAGGGCAATGCCGTCATTACGACGGATGTCGGGCAGCATCAGATGTGGACGGCGCAGTATTACCGCTTCAACAAACCGAGGACCTTCTTAACGAGCGGCGGACTCGGAACCATGGGCTACGGTCTCGGGGCCTGTATCGGCGCGAAGGTCGCAAAGCCGGAGACGCTTTGTGTCAACATCAGCGGAGACGGTTGCTTCCGCATGAACATGCAGGAACTCGCGACGGCCAGCCGTTACGGTATCCCCGTCATTGACATTGTGATCAACAACGGTGTGCTCTGCATGGTCCGTCAGTGGCAGACCCTCATTTACAAAAAGCATTATTCCCAGACGACGATTCAGGACAAGGTGGATTACTGCAAGGTGTCGGAGGGGCTCGGCTGCGAAGCCATCCGTGTCACGGAAAAAGAGAACATCCGCGCTGCGCTGCAAGAGGCCATCCGTATCGCAACAAAGGAAGGAAGGCCGGTGGTTGTCGAATGTGTTGTCGGAAAAGACGACAGCGTCTTCCCCTTTGTGCCGCCGGGCGCATCGATTGCGGACGCGTTTGACGAGAAGGATTTGAAGAAGAAAAAATGAACTCGGAAAGAATGGGCACAATGCCCGTGAAGCGTCTGATCATCTCGATGTCTTTGCCGATGATGATCTCCATGCTGGTGCAGGCGCTCTATAATGTGGTGGATTCCATCTTCGTGTCCCGCTTTGACAACAACGGTCTGGCTGCGCTGACCCTTGCCTTTCCGATGCAGAATCTGATGATCGCGGTGGGGGCAGGCACCGGCGTGGGCGTGAACGCGCTGTTGTCACGTTCGCTCGGGGAAAAGAAGCAGGAGAAGGCGGATGCCGCCGCCAATACCGGCATTCTGTTGTCCTTTTTGAGCTTTCTGGTGTTTCTGATGGTCGGATTGTTTGCCGCGGAGCCCTTTATCCGCAACCAGTTGGACAGCTCGCTGTCGAACGCTGCGCTTGTCGGGGATTACGGTTCCGCCTATCTTTCGATCTGCACGATGTTTTCCGCAGGCGTGTTTTTCCAGATGATATTTGAGCGTCTGCTGCAATCCACCGGGCGTTCCTTTTACAGCATGATTTCCCAGACGACGGGAGCGGTCGTCAACATCATCCTGGACCCGATTCTGATCTTCGGGCTTTTGGGATTTCCCTCATTGGGCGTTGCGGGCGCGGCCTACGCGACGGTCATCGGACAGTTTGTCGCGGGGACGCTCGGCCTCATTCTGAACCTGAAAAAGAATACGGACATTCATCTCTCCTTCAAACGAATCCTGCGTCCGGACGCCGATACGGTGAAGCAGATTTACTTTGTCGGCGTGCCCTCCATCCTTATGATGTCCATCGGCTCGCTCATGACCTATCTGCTGGACCGGATTCTGCTGTCCTTTGAGGCGGTCGGCACGACGGCCGTGGAGGTCTTCGGCGTGTATTTCCGGATGCAGAGCTTCTTCTTCATGCCGGTCTTCGGCTTAAACAACGGTCTGATTCCGGTGCTTGCCTACAATTACGGCGCGAGAAAGAAGAGGAGAATCCGCGAGGCGCTGTTCTTTTCCGTGTTTCTCGCGATGGGAATTATGCTGACGGGGATGCTGGTCTTTGAGCTTTTGCCCGGGAAGCTGCTGGAACTGTTCCAGGCAGGAGACGCGCTCTATGAAATGGGAATTCCCGCGCTGCGGACGATCGCCGTGCATTTCCCGCTGGCGGCGGTCTGTATCGTGATGGGTTCCATCTTCCAGGCACTGGCCAGGAGCTATTATTCGCTTTTTGTTTCCGTGCTGCGACAGCTGGTGGCGCTGATTCCCGCCGCATGGCTCCTGTCCAAAACCGGTATTGTCAGCAATGTGTGGTACGCGTTCTGGGTGGCCGAGGTGATGTCTCTGATCTGCTCGCTCATCTTTTTCCGGCGCGTGTACAAACAGGCGGTCGCGACGATGCCGGAGGAAGCGGACGCGGCCTTCAGCGGATGATGAGATCTTCCCCGTAGGGTTCTTCGCCGCGCAGCACCTGAAGGATGACCTGGATGCAGCGGTTGGCGCGGTTGTAGTAGATGCGGGCCTGCTCCGCCTTTACGGGACGATAGTCTTCGTCATAGGCCTCGTGGTACAGACGGGCGGCTTCTTCCATGGAATCCGCCGCGTCCAGCATGAGATCGGCGATGGCGGTGTATTCCGAGGGAATCGGCACATTGCGGAGAGAAGAAAACTCCTGCTGCAGACCGTCCATGAGACGAAGCAGCTCCGCGGAAGCCTCCGCGGCATCCGCGCCCTGTTCAATCGCGTTGATGGAGTTGTGATAGGCGCTGATGTTATTGAAAAATGAGCTCATGTCCGCATGATACTGCTCCAGACGCTCCACCCCTTCCTGGCGGCAGGCGGTAAGCAGCAGCATCAGTATCAGCAGCGGGAACAGGCGCTTTGTTTTTTGAATGAACTGCATGGGGTACCTCCCTGGGTTTGCATTTTACCTTACCACAGCGCAATTTGCATTGCAAGTGATGCTTGTGGTATGCTATTTCAATATCACTTTATTAAACTAAAGTAATAACAGGAGAAGTTATGAACGGTGCACAGGCTATCGTAAAATGTCTTGAGGCAGAGGGCGTGCAGGAACTGTACGGTTATTCCGGTGCCGCGATCTGCCCGCTGTATGACGCGCTGCTTTCCACCAAAATCAAGCCGGTGCTGGTGCGGCAGGAGCAGAACGCCGCGCACATTGCCAGCGGCTACGCCAGAATGAAGGGAAAGGCAGGCGTCTGTGTCGTGACCTCCGGTCCCGGCGCGACAAATCTCATCACGGGAATCGCCACGGCCTTCGCGGACTCGATTCCTCTGGTCTGCATCACGGGCCAGGTCGTGAGCTCCATGATCGGCTCCGATGTGTTCCAGGAAGCGGACATCACCGGCGCGGTCGAATCCTTTGTGAAGTATTCCTATCTCGTGCGCGATGTGAACGATCTTCCCCGCGTCATGAAGGAAGCCTTTTATATCGCGGAGAGCGGCAGGAGAGGACCGGTGCTGATCGACGTGCCGACGGATGTGCTGACGGCGGAGCTCAAGAAATTCAATCCGCCGGAGACCGTGCAGATGCGCACCTATAAGCCGACCGTGGAAGGCAACGCGGCACAGGTCAAAAAGGTCATCAAGGAGCTGGAAAAGGCGGAGCGCCCGATCATGTGTGTCGGCGGCGGTGTGGCGCTGTCCGGCGCGATCGACGAAATCCGCGCCTTTGTCCGCAAGCATCAGATTCCCGTCGTCTCCACGATGATGGGCATCGGGGCCATGCCGACGGAGGACAACCTGTATTTCGGTATGGTCGGCAACAACGGCAGACCTTACGCAAACCGCGCCATGAATGAGGCGGATCTTCTGCTCGTCGTCGGTGCGCGCGTAGCGGACCGTGCGGTGAACCGGCCGGATCTCATTACGGAAAACAAGATTTTGGTGCATATTGACGTGGACCCGGCGGAGATCGGCAAGAATGTCGGCCCGACAATTCCCCTGGTCGGCGACATTAAGCATGTGTTTCAGCAGATCGAAAAAGAGGAGATTC
The DNA here is from genome assembly GCA_017551665.1 of Lachnospiraceae bacterium. Classification (GTDB taxonomy): domain Bacteria; phylum Bacillota; class Clostridia; order Lachnospirales; family Lachnospiraceae; genus Butyrivibrio. Next base: position 4,483 of record JAFZLB010000114.1, on the reverse strand, counting down.
ATGTCAAAGAGCACGGCGCCTGGCTGAAGACGCTCATGGAATACCGTCTGAAGATGACGGAGAAGCGTCCGAAGATCGGCAAGCAGTTCGTGGATGTGAAGCTCTTTTTGGAAAAGCTTTCGGAGCGCATGGACAAGGACGCGATCTTTGTCTGCGATGTCGGCCAGAACCAGATCTGGTCCACGCATTTCTTCCGCGTCTCCGAAAAGGGCCGCTTCATGACCTCCGGCGGCATGGGCACGATGGGCTACGCCATTCCGGCGGCCTACGGTGCCTCGCGTGCGCGTCCGGACCGTCAGGCCGTCGCGCTCTGCGGGGACGGCGGCTTCCAGATGTCCATGTGCGAGCTTGGCACCATCGCGCAGTACAAGGGCGGCATCGGCATCGTGGTGCTGCGCAATAACACGCTCGGCATGGTCATGGAGACGATTCGCAATCTTTACGACAGCCGCGGCACGATGGTGGACTTGGGCGCCGAGTGGCCGGATTACAAGAAAATCGCGGAAGCCTACGGGATGCAGTACTTTTCACTTGACGGTGCTTCCGATATGGAGCAGGTGCTGTATTCGTTTTTGCACGCGGAAGGGACGCGGATTCTTGAGGTCTCCGTTGATCCGCAGGACCGGGTATAAGGAGGAGCAGCCATGAAGAAAATTTACTCCGTACTCGTGGAAAACCGCGCGGGCGTCCTGGCCAAGGTGGCAGGGCTCTTTTCCCGCAGAAACTTTAACATTGATTCTTTGGTCGTCGGGGAAACGGACGCAAGGGATGTGTCCTGCATGACCATTGTTTCCACCGGGGACGAGCGCACGATTGAGCAGATCGAAAAACAGCTGAACAAAAAGCTGGATGTCATCAAGGTCAAGACCTTCCGGGAGGAGGACGCCATTGACCGCGAGCTCATGCTGGTCAAGGTGAAATACAACAAGTCGAACCGCCGTGACATCATGGAAAACTGCGAGATCTGCCACGCGGAAATCGTCGATATGTCCAAGAGCTTCATGCTGATTCAGATCTGCGACACGACGGAAAAGGTGGAGCTGTTTTTGCAGGTATTGAAGGGCATCAGCATTGTGGAGGTGGCGCGGACCGGCACCGTCGCGTTGCAGAAATGCCGGGAGAATGAGAGGTAAGATAAGCATGAACAAAAAAGCGTTTCAGATTCTGGTGGACAATACTTCCGGTGTGCTTTCCCGCATTTCCGGCCTCTTTGCCAGGCGCGGCTATAACATTGAGTCCATCACGGCCGGTGTCACGGCGGACCCGCGCTTTACGCGGATTACGATTGTTGCATCAGGCGATGACGATATCTTGGAACAGATTGAAAAGCAGGTGGCAAAGCTTGCCGATGTGCGCAGCATCCGGGAGCTGAAGCAGGAGGAGAGTGTGTTCCGCGAACTGGCCATGGTGAAGGTGCGCGCGAACGCGAGGGACAAGACGAATCTCATTTCGCTTTCCAACGTCTTCCGCGGCACCATCGTGGATGTGGGACCGGAATCCCTGACGATTGAGATCACCGGCAATTCCTCCAAGATCGACGCCTTCCTGCATCTTCTGGACGGCTATGAAATTTTGGAACTGGCAAGAACCGGCGTCGCGGGTCTGTTCCGCGGCACGGACAAGGTGATGTATCCCGATACGCTGATCGGAAAACATACATAACATTACACAATGAGGAGGATTTCAGAATGGCAACGGACGCAAGGATTTATTATCAGGAAGACTGCAATCTTGACCTGCTGAAGGGAAAGAAGATCGCGATCATCGGCTACGGCTCCCAGGGACACGCGCACGCGCTGAACCTGATGGATTCCGGCTGTGAGGTCTGCGTGGGACTGTATGAGGGTTCCAAATCCAAGGAAAAGGCCGAGAAGCAGGGCGTGACCGTCAAGACGACGGCGGAAGCCGCAAAGTGGGCGGACATCATCATGATTCTGATCAACGACGAGAAGATGGCGGCCATGTACCACAAGGACATTGAGCCGAATCTTTCCGAGGGCAACATGCTGATGTTTGCGCACGGCTTCAATGTGCACTTCGGTCTCATCAAGGCACCGAAGGGCGTGGACGTGACGATGATCGCGCCGAAGGCACCGGGACATACGGTCCGCAGCGAGTACCAGGCAGGCAAGGGCGTGCCGATGCTCGTGGCCGTCGAACAGAACGAGACCGGAAAGGCACTGGACTTAGCGCTTGCTTACGCGGCCGGCATCGGCGGTGCACGCGCGGGCGTGTTGGAGACGACCTTCCGCACGGAGACGGAAACCGATCTCTTCGGCGAACAGGCCGTGCTCTGCGGCGGTGTCTGCGCCCTGATGCAGGCGGGCTTTGAGACCCTGGTCGAGGCCGGCTATGATCCGCGCAACGCCTACTTTGAATGTGTCCATGAAATGAAGCTCATCGTGGATCTGATCTATCAGTCCGGCTTTGCGGGCATGCGTTATTCCATCTCCAACACTGCGGAATACGGCGATTACATCACCGGCCCGAAGATCATCACCGATGAGACGAAGAAGACGATGAAGCAGATCCTGCGCGACATCCAGGACGGCTCCTTCGCGAAGCAGTTCCTGCTGGATATGTCGGAGGCCGGCGGCCAGGTGCATTTCCAGGCCATGCGCAAGCTCGCCTCGGAGCACATCTCCGAAAAGACCGGCGCGGAGGTGCGCAAGATGTACAGCTGGAATAAAGAAGAAGATAAACTTATTAACAATTGACGCGAACGAAATAAGCCGTGCATGACGGAATCGACAAGTCGGACGGGATGCTTGCATACCGGAAGACTTGTTGGTTTCGGCATATTGGGCGCGTGAGCGCGCACTCGGAAACGCCCGCGTTTCCGAGTCGGCACGGCGGAGTATCTATGAAGGCCATACAAGCATTTCTAAATCGAATACCCGCCCCTCTGCAGATGTTCGCGCTCGGCTTTTTGATGTACGTGATCTGCGTTCTGCCGATTCTGATCATGCACGGCGGTCTGTTCTTTTACTACGGGGATTACAACGTACAGCAGGTGCCCTTTTACATCCTGGCGCACCGGGCGATACGCGGCGGTAATTTTCTTTGGAACTGGGGACTTGATTTGGGGGGACCGCTGATCGGGGATCTCGCATTTTACCTGACCGGCTCCCCCTTTTTCTGGCTGACGATTCCCTTTCCGGAGAGCGTTGTTCCTTACCTGATGCCCTTTCTGATGGCATTGAAATACGCGACGGCAACGACGCTTGCTTTTTTGTACATCCGTCGCTTTACGCGGGAGGAGCTTTCCGCGCGCATCGGCGGTCTGCTCTTTGCCTTCTCCGGATTCAACGCCTGTAATATCGTGTTCAATCACTTCACGGACGCGGTCTGTTTCTTCCCGCTGCTCTTAATGACCTTTGACGATTTGTGTGTCAGAGCGGGCGGGCTGTCGCGGGAGACGCTTCCCGACAAAACGAAAAAGGAACGCAGCCTCTTTTCCTGCTGGCTGTCCTTTGCGCTGACGGTGACGCTGCTTTCGGTCATCAATTACTTTTTCTTCTTCGGCATGCTGTTGTTTTTGCTGCTGTACGGGATCTTCCGTTACGGAAACCGGAACTGTCTGCCGCAGTTGCCGAAGATGCTTGCCTTTGTGGTCTTTGCCGGCGTCTGCGGTCTGATGATCGCGGCCTTTTACCTCTTCCCGGCCTACGAGGGCGTCGCCGGAAACAGCAGGCTTTCCAGCATGCTGACGGGCTATGATCTGTTGGTGTACAACAATCCCCGGATGTATCCGGATTTTCTGAAGAGCATGATTATGACCCCGGATATCATCGGCAGGGGGACGCTCTTTTATTCGAGCAACGTGAAAAACGCGTCCCTCGCCTTTTATCTGCCGATGTTCGGCGTCTCGGGCATTGCCGCGTATTTCCGGATGACGAGAGGAACGAAGGACCTGATCAAAAAAATCCTCGCCGCCTGTGCCGTCATCGCCCTGGTGCCCGCCTTCAACGCGGCCTTTTCGCTGCTGAACACGACCTATTACGCCAGATGGTATTACATGCCCTGTCTCTTTGCGGCACTGGCGACGGCAAAGGCCTTTGAGAGCGCAAGACTTTCGGACATCAAGCGGGGTACCGTCATCCAGACGGCGCTGTTTTTGCTGATGATTCTCGTCTATTTCCTGCCCTCGAAAAACGATGAGGGCGAGCTCGTCATGTTCAACATGTCGGACAACCCGAAGTATTTTATCCTGGACGCCATTGTGACGGGCGTTTTGACGCTGCTGCTGGTGCTGCTCGTGTATCTGATCCGCAGACGTTCCTTCCGGATGCGGCTGTTGTTTGTGTTTACGATCTTTTCCTCCGTGGCCTTAACGATCAATGTCCTCGGGAAGGGGAAGAGTCTCATCAGCAATTACGGGATGGAGAAGTGGCAGGAGCAGATGCTGACCGTGAAACCGGAGCTTCCGGCGGAGGGCTTTTACCGCACGGAGACGGACGATACGGCCACAAACTACGAAATG